>JACMRS010000218.1 GCA_014376345.1 Bacteroidia bacterium
TAGCAGTTACATAAAACGGTCAACCTATTTCAGGCATTGTCAATCAAAAAATCAGAAATCAGAAATCACGAATCACAAATCACAAATCTCTTCAAATCAGAAATCAAAAAATCAGAAATCAGAAATTCTTCCTTGCTTCTTCAACCCAGGCTTTACCCCATTCTTCAATTTCCTGTTCTGTCCAAAGATCTGCGTAAAAAATGCGTTTCTGGAAGCGGGGAGGCAGGTATTTCTGCCAGTTAGTTCCGCCTGTAGCAGGAATATCGTCAGGGTTTCTTTGTAGGTATTTAACAGCTGTTTTATAATGCTGCAAGGGAAAGTTTACATTCACATTCTGATCTAGCTTCTTAAGCATTTTAATAATACTTTCATTTTCCTTGAATCTGGCATTAAAAATATCCTGAATAGTTTTACCCTTCAGCTTTTCTGCCAATGCTATAAATTCGTCATCATAATGCTCTTCAAATTGTCTCAGAGTAAAGGTTTTTATGCCAGTGCCGATTTCTGTGGCTCCTGCTTTCCAATACAAAAATGGATACATGTCATTTATACTGCTTTCTTCATTAAAATTCTGCCTGAAATCTTTTCCTACTATATTTTTTAATGAAGTTGAATAAAACTCAATCTTCCTGTAAGCCGCACTCTGAAAGCCACTTGCCGGTAGTAACGCCATCCTGAATTTCAAAAACTGCTCCTGCTCCATACCAACCTGCATCACATCAAACGAATCTGTAATAATGCTGAAATATCGGTTGATTCGTACAAGTCTCATCAGCATTTCTTCTGCACTGATATCCTGCTTGTCAGTTATTTGTTCGCATTCATTAAGCATCAATCTGAAATACAATTCAGAAATCTGATGATAAATAATAAAAATCAACTCATCAGGATATTTTGTTTTAGGTTTCTGAAGAGTTAATAATGTATCGAGATTAATGTAATTCCAGTATGGTACAAAGTCACTTTCCAGTAGACCTTCAAGATAAGCCTTTACATCCTGTCCTGTATTGTCATATTTTTCTGTAAGTTTACTTACCAGATCTTTTATGTCGTCGTTCATTTCCATTACATCAATTTTTTAAAAAGGAGAATTAAAGTTTGCAAGAGTTTCATTTTGCTGGTCTTTTCCCGATAATTCAGGATCAGTTACGGGCCAATTTATATTAATATCTTTATCATTCCACATCAAGCCACCTTCAGATTCGGGATGGTAAACATCGGTACATTTATAACTAAATATGGTTTCATCTTCAAGAGTAAGAAACCCATGGGCAAAACCTGCAGGAATCCACAACATGTTAAAGTTCGACTCACTCAACTCTACAGCATAATGTTTGCCATAAGTTGACGAGTTTTTTCTGATATCAACAGCAACATCAAGAACGGCGCCCTTTATCACTCTTACAAGTTTACCTTGGGCGTGTGGTGGTTTTTGAAAATGAAGTCCCCGTAATATGTTTTTATTGGAAAGGGATTGGTTATCCTGCACAAACTCTTCTTTAATGCCTGAATCAGAGAAAAAATCTTTATTAAAACTTTCAAAAAAATAACCTCTTGCATCTTTAAAAACCTTAGGTTTTAATAGCAATAATCCTTCAATTCCTGTTTTTTCTATAATCATAAAAAGTTTAGCAAAGTAAACAGTTTAAAGGGTTATAAACAAAATAGAATCTTAATATTAGATAATATTTAGAGTAAAAGATTAAATTTGCAATAATTAAAACATAAAAGACATGGAAATTCAAAGAGAAGAAAAGGACAAAAAAAGTAGGTTATACCTCTTTATTTTAATAGCTATTTTGCTTGCTGTTAACATTTTGCTTGGCGTAAAGCTATATATGGGCAATAAGGAAAATGAGCAAATGAGTTCTCAAAATATTCAGATTAATGCTGATAATAAAGATCTTGTTAAAGAACTGGATGCGTTAACAACTGAATATAACAGTACTAAAACTGAAAATGGGGAGCTTAAAACAAAAATGCAGGAGCAGGATGAGCTGATTAACAACAAAGTAGCAGAGATCAAAAAAATGATCGACCGTGGTAACATGTCTGCTGCTGAAATTAAAAAAGCTAAATCTGAACTTGCAACTCTACGTGCTGAAATTAATAATTACAAAACTCAGATTGCTGAACTTACACAGAAAAATCAGGAGTTGACTAACGAAAATTCTAATCTGAGCACTAATTTGAGTAATGAGCAAGGTAAAACAGGCGCTCTTACTGAACAAAATGCACAACTTAGCCAAACTGTTGCTGTTGCTAAAAGGCTAAAAGCCGGAAGCATCAGAATTGCTGGTTTAGGCGACAGAATATTAAGTAGTAAGATGAAAGAAACAAACAAAGCGTCAAAAGTATTGCAGCTTAAAGTTTCTCTTGTACTTAATGAAAATACAGTTGCAGATGCAGGTAGCAAGAATGTTTATGTGAAAATAATCAGTCCTGATGGCGCACCAATGGCAACAGACAGTAAAACAATAGAAGTTGATGGTACACAGAGTTTATACACTATGATGCAAACCATTGATTACAAAAATGAAGCTGAAGCTGTTGTTTTGTATTGGGAAAAAGGCAGTGAATTCGCAAAAGGTGAATATACTGTCGAAGTTTTTGGTGACGGTTACCGTATGGGTCAAACCAAATTTACATTGAAATAATTTTAAATTAATATTTTAAAAAGGTCTTGCTTTTAGTAAGACCTTTTTTTTTGTTAAAAAATTTATAAACACCACTAAAATAAGTAGATTAGAAAACAATAAAAATATTTTTAATCATCAGGCAACGAAGTCATCGCCTTTAGTGTCTTGATTCAAATTTGTTTATTTTAATGTTTTTGATTATTTTTACAAAAGATTATGTTTAGGTTTCTCAGAATATTAGTTTTATTGGTTTTGTTTTTTACTTTCTTACCGACAGTGAAAGCAGATCACATGATGGGTAGCGACATTGAGTATGTTTGCATCAGCCCGGGGAAATATAAAGTTATAACTAAAATTTACAGACAGTGTTCCGGTATTCCTTTAAATTCACCTACGCTTACAGTCTATTGTAAATCAACTTTATATTCACAGAATTATTCCAGAACAAGCATTAAAGACATTACTCCTACGTGTAACGGCGGCAGTAATCCTTGCAATCCTCAGAATCAGACTTCATCTCAAGGTGTTGAGGAGCATACCTTTGAAGCCATTGTTGATTTTAATACTTCTCCATTTAACTCATTCAAAAAAGACGGATGTTGTGAAGTCTATTTTACTGCCAATCAATGTTGTAGAGATATACTTATAACAACTCAGCCTGCTTCAGATTTCTATACTGAATCAATGCTAAATATCTGTAATATTGGCACCAAATGCAATAGTTCTCCTCAATTAACTACCGCTCCTGTATCTTATGTGTGTTGTAATCAACCTTTTACATTTAATAATGGTGCAGTAGACAGAATTGACGGTGATTCGCTAAGTTATGGGCTTGTTGATACCTATTCTTCAAAAGGAAATGCCATTCTGAAAAATTCTCCTTTTACTCCTACAATACCAATGACTCCCTATTGTCCGCCAAATCCGGGTGTAGTTAATTGTAAGCCAATTCCGAATGCAAAACCACCTAGAGGTTTTTATTTTGATATTGAAACTGGTGATATTATTTTTACACCGACCAAATGTGATGAAGAAGGTCCTGTTGTTATAGAAATTGGAGAATGGCGCAAAGATAGTACAGGTAAATGGCTTCTAATCGGACGAACCAGACGAGATATGATGCTTATCGTAACTCAATGTGCCAACAATAATCCACCTCAGATTATTGGAAAGAATAAATATTCAGTTTGCGAAGGAAATAAACTCTGTTTCCAAATAGATAGTAAAGATGATCAATTTCTTCCAGGTCAAACTAGAGCTGATACTACAATACTTTCATGGAATAATGGTATCCCCGGAGCAACATTTACTATTTTAAATCCTGGTGCAAGAGAACGAAGTGCTCAGTTTTGCTGGCAAACCAATATCGGTGATGCGCGGCCAAATCCATATTCATTTACCGTAACTGCTAAAGATGATAATTGCCCAAGGCCGGCAATTACAGTTAAAGGATTTAATATTATTGTTCTTCAAAAAGCAAGAGCTACAAGGAAATATGTCAGTCTTGGTTGTGGTAAATATACTTTTAATTCTACACCTTTTGATACTGTAAATTATAAAGGAAATTACTTTTATGACTGGGAAATCAGAGATTCAACTAATAAAGGAATTCCTTTTAAACACAGCCTGAACCGTCAGGATACTTTCAAGTTTAAACGCGGTGGTAAATATATTTTTACGCATCTGATTAATAATACAATTGGCTGTGGTACTCAATATACTGATACTTTAATTGTTCCTCCTGTTCTTGATGTTGAACTTGCAATCGGTAAAGATACTTTTGTTTGCGAGGGGGATAGTTTTTCTGTTAAACCAATTATTGCTTACGGACTTGCACCGTATACATTTAAATGGGAAAGCCCTGCAGGAACCTTTAATCCTAAAGATACTTTCCAAAGATTTGCCCTCAAACCAAAAGGAAATGTTCAGATAAAACTGACTCTTACCGATAAAAACAAGTGCGTTGATGCTGATACAATTTTAGTCAGATACATTCTCAACCCTCGTGTAAACATAGGTCCGGACAGACGGATTTGTACTTATGAAAATGTGGTTCTTGATGCTGGTCATGCCGATACTCAGCGCTATTACTGGCAGCCTGGTGGCGACAGTACCAGACTCAAAACCATTAATGTGGCCGGTCGTTATATCGCTAAAGTCATCGGTAAATTAGGTTGTTTTGGCCGCGATACTATGAACCTTTTTGTCAATGATACCGTTGTGCCTCTTGCTGGTCCTGATAAAGAGGTATGTCACAACGATACCCTTAAAGTTACAGCAAAAAGAAGACCGGTTGGTTACAGCAGACTTTATAAGTGGACCGATGTGGGGACAGGTTTGCAGGTTGCCTCAGACAGTTTGCTGAAATTAAAAGCAACAAATGCCTCTGTCAATGGCACAATCATTAAAAAGAAATACGAGCTTTGGCTGCAGGTCAACCAGGGCGGACATGCCTGTATTGGTGTCGATACGCTGGCAGCAGACTGGAACCCGCTACCTCAGTTTCTCTATCAGGGTATTCAGCCCAGATGTTTTGATGAAGGAGATGTTAAATTAACCGACAGGGTGGCTTATGCCAAACAGCAGCCTAATGATGCCAATGTTTATTACTCAAATAATAAAGGTCACAACTGGGTAACCGGTGGTCCTTATCCTGCTGCACAGTTTTACAGCTATACCAAATTCATCACCAATGCTCAGGTTCCAAAGTCAGGATTGAGAGATACGATTTGCTACAGCTATACTGACAGCAATAAATGTTATAATAAAGAGTGCAAGCCTTTCAGGCTGAATCCAAACCCGGATGTAGATATCCGCAATGCTACTTTCTGCCAGAAAGCAGGTCTTGCCCACATCGATAAAATGCGTAAAGCACCGTTCAGCACAGTAGGCGGTATCCAGAAATGGCGCGTCATTGTGCTGCCTCCGGGTGCTGGTGTTGATCCGAATTCTATAGTTTACAATCAGGGCAGTAACAATGCTCCCGACTGGGTGCTTGATCCGGGAACCGAACAGGAACCCAACCGTACCGGAACTTATCAGATGGAGTATTGCTACGAAGAACCTTCAACAGGTTGCAGACGCTGTGATACTGCCAATGCTTATGTGGTGCAGTTGCCGGTTATTGAGTTTTACCCAATGCCAAGTCAGTGTACTAACTATCCTAACATTTCATTAAATCAGTTTGTAAACCTTCCGGGTGGTAAATGGAGCGTAGTTGAGTTTTCAGGAGACAGAGATAAAACAAATGCTCAGGTAGCTAATGCACTTAACAACGGTGTGATTCAGGATTCAATTTTTGTACCCTCAACAGGTGGCGGACAATACATGCTTAAATTCATTCATACCGAAAGTGGTTGCCCTGTTTCAGACAGTTTCAGCGTGATAGTCAATGGTCCTCCAACGATTCTGTTGACACCAATAGACACCCTATGTTCAAGCCAGGGTGCTGTTGATCTTGTCAGCAATTATGCAGGTAGTCCGGATGGTAAATGGTCAGGATTTGGTGTGGTTGGCGAGCAGTTTATGCCCGACAGTTCTCCGAGATCAAAACAATACGAGGGCAGGTATACTTTAACTTACTTCTATACCAACCCGATAACCAAATGTTATAATTCAGACAGCATTAAGGTGCTTGTGCAATCGCAGCCTGAGGTTATGATTACGAACAGTCCACAACCGGTTCAGCATTGCGAAGACCAGCCATTTGATCTGACTGCAACCAAGAAATGGGCAGCAAGAACAATGTGGTCCTCAACAGGTGATGGTACTTACAAACAGGATTCTCTGAACATCAGATACACCCGCGGTACAATGGATACCACCACAAATCTGGTAACCATGACCTTGTCAACTGTAAAAGAGGGCGTATGTCCTGTTGCTACTGCTGATGTTCAGCTTGTAATTCACCCATATCCGCAGATTGATTTTGCAGGCGATCCTATCGAGGGTTGTGAGCCTGTAACTAGCAGCTTTACTACATTTGTCAGAAAACCACAAGGTTCTAAAGGTAACTTAACTTACCACTGGTATTTTGGAAATGGCGACACCACTCACCTGGAGGTAAATCCACAGAACATCGTGTTTGATACTGCAGCCAGAAATGGTTACGATGTGAAACTGGTAACAACCAATAGTTTCCCTGGAGGAAAATGTGTAACGGTAACCGA
>JACMRS010000219.1 GCA_014376345.1 Bacteroidia bacterium
AGATAAATTAAACATGATTTATCATCTGGAAATCTTTCCTGAAATTCAAAAATTGTTAAGCTTTCAAAGCGTTGCTCCGTAATATTTTTTTAATTCCTCAAAAATACTCATAAATTTGATATTTTTCAAATGCCTAATTCAATAAATATTTTTTAAACCGTTGATAATCAACAATTTAAAATTTAAATTTTGATCTCAATATTATGAATTATTCTCTTTACGCAATTTGCCGTCGTAATGATAAACTCGGTTGTGATTGATGGGGGAGG
This sequence comes from Bacteroidia bacterium, assembly GCA_014376345.1. Lineage (GTDB taxonomy): Bacteria > Bacteroidota > Bacteroidia > NS11-12g > UBA955 > JACMRS01. The sequence continues at coordinate 270 of JACMRS010000219.1, forward strand.
CAAGAAGTAGTCCTGGTTTTAGATCACCACTTTTTGTCATTTGAAAGAAATGAGACATCCAGGTTTGCTCATACGGATGACCCCATTTAGTATCAAGAAACATGGTTTTATTGCCTTTCTGAGAAACTACCTGTGGCCAGTTGCAATAATAGATATCACCTGTAAGATAACTGATACCGTTTTTAGTTTTGATTGAAGTAAAATTTGTTTGAGGTGGATTGTGCGAAAGTCCGATTTCAGGAAGTTTAAGATGTTCAGGAAAATATTGTTCTCTTAATGTTTGCGGAATATTATACCAGGCCCATTGTGTTTTATTGTCTCCAAAAAATTCTGAGAATGACAATTTCATAAAATCAAATTGTTCATGTTCCAGTATTTCAATTGAATTTTGAAACAGATCAGGAAGTAAAGTTGCTAGTCCATTTGCACAACTGCCTTTTTCAGTATGTAGAAGCATGTCATCTTCAAAAAAGAACATGTGCTCGGCATTGCTTTCAGCAAAATGTTCTGCTATAAATTGTCTTCCACCACAAATTCCAAGATTGCCATTTTTTATTTCAGTAAATCCATACTGTTCGCAAAGCTTAGAATATGCCTCATCAGTTGAGGAGTCGTCTGAATTATTAAGCAGATATTTATTAGTATTTTCGAGTAAATATGAACCTGCATCTTCAAAAGAATTAAGCAACAAACTTAACTGTTTTGGCAGATTGTAAGTAATAATGTAAGTGGAAACTTTGAAGTTGCATTCGTTTAGAATTTTTGGCAGTTCAATTTCTTCAGCTTCAAAAGAATCAGGTAATAAAACAATATCTCCCCCGCCAAAGCTGTAAGCATTATAGTTATGATAACCCATTTTGAAAAATGGTTTAAGAACTTCTCTCAGATTTTCTTTTGAATCGTAATACCCATAATCGAAAATAATTAAAGGCTGAGTCTTCATTGAAGCAAGCGTTTCTCCTATTCCTTTTAATATCTCCAGACTGTAATTACCCGTATGGATTTTAATTATGTCGATGTTTTCGATAGCATACTTTTTGATAATAGAATCAAAAGTATCAATTTCAATTGCTTCAGTATTTTCTCCCGGATAATCAGAAAGTACCAACGCACCAAGGTTACCGCCTTCTCCTTTTGATATGGACAGCCAACCATCTTTTTTCTTATTGCCAAGTGCTATGTTTTCAACTTTGTAATTTTTATTATCATTAAAAAGTTTCTTTGAATATTCAGATGCTGCTTTATATGGCTCAATAAGTACCGCTGATGCAATATTTAATTCTTTTGATAATTCGTAAAGAAATCTGCCCGTTGAAGCTCCGATATCTATGATACATAGCGGTTTTTCTTTATCAAAATAATTTTTAATAGTGTTAACAGTATTGTGAAAATGAACGGGACTTGTGCGATGCCAGTACTCAATATCGTCAGAGGTAATTTCTAATGTCTGAGGTTCTTCAGTTTGAGGATCAGTTTTATTTGGACTCGAAGTTTTCATGTCTTCAAAAAATGTACTGAGAAATCCATCTGCTCCGATATAAAAAATATCAAGTTGCTTGTGAAGGTACGTAAGCAGTGTAAAGATGCTTTCTTCGGTTCCCATTAAACCTTTTTCCAGAGTGTCTTTTAGAAGTGCTTTATAATGATCTGAAACAGATTTAATACTACTGATATGGCCACCAAAAAATCCGCCTCTGGCTACTCTGTTAATGTAACTTACACCGGCAATGTCTGCCATTGGTTTTCTTCTGAACCCGTGAATTTCTGTATTGCCTGTATAGGGATAACAGACAAAGCTGAAATTTTTAATTACTGAGGGCAGTTTTTCTAATACTTTATCGTGTGTAAAATAGCCGGGATGAACTGTGGAAGTAATGCCTGCATCGAGCCAGTAAAAATTTTCAGAATTAAATGTATTTTCTTCTGATTGTTCTTCCAACATCAGCATTTTAGACATCACAAGCGGATTGTAAAATGGCAAAGTAGCTTGTGGACTTTTCTCTAACCATTCTGCCTGACTGTGCCATTCAGGTTGCAGTCGGATTGCCTGTGTTTCAGGATAAAAAGGAAAGTATTTAATTAAGTCGTCAGGTTCAATAAAAATTATTTTAGTATTAAAATCCTCTCTGTTTTCTCTAATAAAATTTTCATGTTTTTTCTGAATATAAATACACATGTTTATGTCTGTATTCAGAAGTTCTTTCAATTTGTTGAGGTAAGTTTCAAACGGTCTTTTAAAATCATCATTAATGTTTCCGCGATCTAAATCAAGTAAAGCAGTAACAATTGTAATGCTGTCACTTTCAGTTTTTTTGCGGAATATTTTAAAAGGATCCATATTATTTTTCTGCCAGCATTGTGTAAAGCATTTCTATTCCCGGCTCTTGAAAATATGAAGAAATATGGCAGAACTGATCACTTAGTTCCCATTGAAAATCACCTTCATTTGTTTCATAATGCTTAGCAACATCTAAAAACAAAATGTCATTTTCTAAACACAATTCTTTAAGCTTTAGGTTTAATTGACGGTTAACAGAAATGCGTTCTTCAATAGTGCCAAAAACCGGAAATTCATCAGACACATATCCGGGATTATTGAGCGGAGGAATAGAACCAAAAACTATCATGATCAAATTGTTTAGAGCTTTTCTTGCTTCTGCAATGTTCGAAACATAATCATTAGCAAGTTTAGTGATGATTTCATCTGTAGTACGATTGTTTTTATAATAGACCTCTTTCATAAGTCATTTTAATTGAAAATTATAGATCCCGCAAATGATTATCATCCTCATTGTATGCTTCTTTCTCCTGTTCCTGTAACGTTCTGCCATAATTCGGAATA
>JACMRS010000220.1 GCA_014376345.1 Bacteroidia bacterium
ATTATCAGGTCTTTCAAAATAGAGTATAATTCAAGGCTTTTCAGGTAAAATTATGTTACTTCGCATTTGTGAATAGTTTAAGCGAGGTAACAGTAATAGGTGGTGGAAGCTGGGCAACGGCTATTGTTAAAATGCTCTCATCACCCGAAAAAGAACTAAAAGTACATTGGTGGCTTAGAAATCCTGAGGACGTAGCGTACATTAACAGCCACGCACACAATCCGAAATATCTGAGTGATGTAACAATTGATTTAAATAAAGTTCATCTTTACAGCGATATTAATATGGCTGTTTCGGCTTCAGAACTTGTCGTACTTGCAATTCCATCTGCATTTTTCAGTGAGTGTTTTGCAAAAATTGACACAACATTTCTTGCAGGAAAATATTTTCTTTCGGCTATTAAAGGTGTTGTTCCTGAAACACATCAGATTGTATCACATTATCTTGAAACATCATTCAATGTACCTTCAGATCATATAGCAGCTATTACTGGTCCATGCCATGCTGAAGAAGTTGCTTTGGAAAAATTGTCATTTCTCACGTTTGCTTCTTCAGATGAAAGCCTGTCAGACATGATAGCCGGTATTTTCAGGGGAAGGTATATTAATACTAAAACCACAACTGATATGTATGGTGTTGAATATTCAGCAGTACTTAAAAATGTTTATGCAATTGCAAGCGGTATCTGTCACGGACTCGGATACGGAGACAATTATCAGGCAGTGTTAGTTTCCAGCGCTATACGCGAAACTGAAAGGTTTTTAGATGCCCATCATGAGCTGCACAGAGATGTGAAGGAGAATGCATATCTGGGCGATTTGCTGGTAACTGCTTATTCACAATTCAGTCGAAACCGAACGTTTGGTACAATGCTTGGCAAGGGCTATTCTGTCAAATCAGCGCAGCTTGAAATGAATATGGTAGCGGAAGGTTTTTATGCCACTCAAACAATGCATGATATCAATAAAGATACTGCAGCTGATATGCCAATACTTGAGGCTGTTTATGACATTATTTACAGGGGTATGCACCCAAGGCTGCGGATGGGACGGTTGTCGGAGAGTTTGAATTGATGAATATAATGTTTCGGGGCAATTAGCTTTAAACAATGAATTAAGTTAAAAATTAAGTTTAAAATTTAACTGGAAAATTCTGAAACATGCATACTTTTGAGTTGCTATAATTTAAATCCAAAATTTCAACAAATTGTAACTGATATTTTTTGTTATTCTTATCTTTTAAATAAAATTCTTTTGTATTAAAGGATTTGATTTCAATAGTATAATAATCAAAGGGTTCAGGAAATGCAATTTTATGCTTGTCATAAAGGCTATCTGAACCATTAGAAATTTCCATAAAATCAAGATAACCATCATTATTATAATCGCCAAAATAGGTGTCATTTAACCAATCAACATTTGTAACTGAAAAGTAATTTGTCGCTCCATCTTTTTGAATTAATATATTAGCAGTAACAGCGAAATGAACTCCGTCACCTCTTGCTACCTCATTTTCACCTGAATAAAAGACATAATAATTTATATTATTATAAATTATTTTTTTGCAATCCTGTATTTCGTAATCATAATAATAGCCATCATTTGCAGCATTCATTTTCCCATTAATAATAAAGTTAGCATCTCCTGAATTTTCAGATTTATTATAATTTTTAATAAGTTTAAAATCAATACTGTCAAGTGTATAATGTTCTTCAGAATATTTAATTCCATTTTTATTATATTTTAATTTTCCTTTTTTTTTGACATTTACTCTTTTTAATCTGAGATGCCTGATGTCAAAAGATTTAAAAAGACTGTCAGTGTTATAAAATGTGTGTTTTTCAAGTTCAATATTTTTTTTAATCTTAGATGAATCAAATGCCTGAGCAATTGGGGCATGGCAATCATTTACAAAATTTTGTTTTCTTTCATTAAAACAAGAAGAAAATATTATAAAGCTGGTAATTATAAATATTCTCATAATCCGAGGTATAAAATCATTTTTCTATTCATTATCTATTTCAAACGCAAACCCCCAACTTAAATTTTATTGTTAGTTAAAACTTTTTTTAAAACATTAAAAAAAGCTGCCTCCTTTCGGAAGCGGCTCAACATTATTAAAAATTTAAAAATATTATTTTATAAATAACAACTCCCTGTATTTTGGAAGTTTCCAAAGGTCGTTGTCTACAATTTCTTCAAGTTTGTCAGCACTTTCTCTGATTTTTTCGAAATATGGTATCACTTTATCACAATAAGCTTTTGCTTTTTTATCTGCATGATCCAGATTGTTAGCTGTTTTGCGCGCCTGAGTCATTTTTTCAGTGTTGTCCCAAATACTGTTAATATGTCCTGCAATTTCACCTACCATGCTCTCTAATGCTTTTGTAGAACTGCGTGGCTGACCAATTCTCTGCATTGCCTCAATAGTATCCACAAGCTTTTTCTGATAATCTACCGCTGAAGGAATAATATAGTTTTTAGCAAGTTCACCAAGAATACGGCCTTCAATCTGTATTTTCAGAGTGTAACCCTCATACTTAATTTCAGTTCTGGCCTCAAGTTCTTTGTGAGAAAAAATATTATTATTGATGAAAAGATCCTGAGAACTTTTACTCATATAAGCATCAAGTGCGTAAGGCGTAGTTTTAATATTGTTAAGTCCACGTTTTGCTGCTTCTTTAACCCAATCATTACTGTAGCCGTTTCCTTCAAAAATAATTTTTTTTGATGATTTTATATAACCACGCAGAATAGCTTCAATTGCTTCCTGTTTTTTGCTTCCTTTTTTAATTAATGCATCAAGCTCTTTTTTGAAAAGCATAAGTTGATTTCCAACAATAGTATTCAAAACAATAATTGCCGATGCACAATGGTCGCTTGAACCCACAGCTCTGAATTCAAATTTATTACCTGTAAATGCAAAAGGCGACGTTCTGTTGCGGTCAGTATTATCTAAAAGAATTTCAGGAATTCTGTGAAGGCTTATTGTTTTTTCGCTAACTCTGCCTGCTTTCTTAGAATTTTTATCAGATTCGAAAGTATTCAGAACCTCTGAAAGAAACGAGCCAATAAATACAGACATTATTGCAGGTGGTGCCTCATTGGCTCCAAGCCTGTGATCATTTGCAGCTGTTGCTATACTTGCTCTCATCAGGTCTGCATGATCATATACAGCCTTAATTGTATTAATAAATATAGTCAAAAACTGAAAGTTATCCTGTGGCGATAGACCCGGAGAAAGCAGGTTGACACCGGTATCAGTAATAATTGACCAGTTGTTATGTTTGCCCGATCCGTTTACGCCTTTAAAAGGTTTCTCATGAAGAATAACTTTTAAATTGTGTCGACCGGCTACATTTTCCATAACATCCATCAAAAGACTATTATGGTCTATTGCAATGTCTGCTTCTTCAAACATCGGTGCGCATTCATATTGACCTGGTGCTACTTCATTATGTCTTGTTTTAAGTGGAATTCCCAGTTTGAATGCCTCATATTCGAAATCCATCATAAAATCATAAATTCTATCCGGTATACTTCCGAAGTAATGGTCTTCAAGTTGCTGACCTTTTGCTGCAGTGCTGCCGACAAGGGTTCTTCCTGCAAAACATAAATCGGGCCTTGCTGCATAAAGATCCGCATCAATTATGAAATATTCTTGCTCTATACCAAGTGAAATAGTAGCATGTTTTACTTTAGAATCAAATAGCTGGCAGACATCAACTGCGGCTTTTGTCAGAAAATTGATTGATTTAATCAATGGTGATTTGTGATCAAGCGCTTCACCTGTGTATGCTACAAAAATGGTTGGAATGCATAATGTTTTGCCCCCGACTTTTTCCATTATAAATGCCGGAGAAGAAGGATCCCAGGCGCTGTAACCTCTTGCTTCAAAAGTATTTCTGATACCACCACTCGGAAAACTGGACGCATCCGGCTCTTGCTGAACAAGGGCTTTTCCGGAAAATTTTTCAACTCCTGAATCCAATCCGGTAGGTTCAAAAAACGAATCGTGCTTTTCTGCAGTACTGCCACGCAATGGCTGAAACCAATGGGTATAATGCGTTGCACCTTTATTCATCGCCCAGTTTTTCATGCCTTCAGCTACCTGATTTGCAATTTTTATTTCAATAGGTTTTCCGATTGATCTGGCTTCCTGAACTGCTTTAATTGATTCTTTATTCAGATATTCAGCCATTGCTTTCGGTCCGAAAACATTTTCGCCAAAGTATTCTGAAATCTGAATTGTGCTGTTGAAGTCTGATGATTCGTAGAAAGGTTGTACCGATTCGGTTGATTTTGCGCCTTTTGAAGCCATTTATAAGAGTTTTGAATGAACGGTCAAAATTAAGCTTATCCACTTGTATCAAGGTTTCATTAATTAAACATTTTATACACATTTTGAACGAATAATTGATTTATTTTGCAATAATTTAAATTCATGAAATCAATAGGAAGGATACTCAGGCTTGCTGCGCCCTATAAAGGCCTCACTGTCCTTAATATGTTATTCAACCTGATACAGGTTCTTGCAGGATTGTTTACACTAACTCTTGTAGCACCACTTCTTGATGTTATGTTTGGTAATAATAAGGAAGTTGTTAAGCCTAAAAATATCAATGTAAATGGATTTGATTTTGATGCTGTTTATAATAAATTTATAACCTGGCTTACGGAGTTTATTCAGGAGGATAAGCCTAAAGCATTGCTTGTTATCTGCGGCATTCTGATTGTTGCAACTATCATTAAAAATATTGCACGGTATCTCGCACTTTATTTTCTCGTTATTCTCAGAAATAAAAGCATTCAGAATATCAGATCAAAACTTTATGATAAGATTCTCAGTCTGCCTCTTTCCTTTTTTACTAATGAAAGAAAAGGTGACCTGATGTCGAGAATGAGTAACGATGTAAAAGAACTTGAATGGAGTCTGATGACTACACTTGATGCGATATTCAAAGAGCCAGTTACTATTTTATTTTATGTGGGTTCACTTATATTTATGAGTCCTCAACTCACGCTTTTTGTAGTAATTTTATTGCCGGTTGCAGCAGGTGTTATAGGAATTCTTGGCAGGTCATTGAAGAGAAAATCGAAAAAAAATCAGGAAGCTCAGGGAGCATTGCTTACTTTTCTGGAAGAATCTTTAGGTGGCATGCGTATTATTAAAGCATTTGTAGCCGAGAAAATCTTCAGCAACAAATTTTCTGTAATTAATGAAACTTCAACCAAAGCGAATATCAGAGTCAATCACAGAGGCGATCTAGCTTCTCCGGTTTCTGAAACACTTGGAATTGTTGTTGCTGCTGTAGTCCTGTGGTTTGGCGGGAATATGGTATTTAATGGTGAATTACTGCCTTCTGTATTTATTGCATATTTTGCCATTTTCAGTCAGGTAATCCCTCCTTTTAAACAGCTTTCAAATGCTTTTCCAATGATACAACGTGGTATTGCAGGTATGGACAGGTATGAAGAAGTGCTGAATGCTGATGTCAGAATATATGAAAAAGCAGATGCTAAATCCATTAGTGATCTTCAAAATGAAATAGAATTCAGGAATGTGAGTTTTGCTTATGGAATGGAAACTGTAATTAATGATGTAAGTTTTAAAATAGGTAAAGGCAAAAAAGTGGCACTTGTTGGTGCTTCCGGCAGTGGTAAATCAACTCTTGCTGATCTGCTTCCTAGATTTTATGATCTTCAGCAGGGTGAAATTCTGATTGATAATGTAAATATAAAAGAGTTTAAACTTGATGATTTAAGGGGTCTGATGGGAATTGTAGCACAGGAAAGCATTCTGTTTAATGATACAATAGCTTCTAATATTGCATTTGGAGTTGCAGGTGCAACACAAGAAAAAATTGAAGCAGCAGCAAAAATGGCCAATGCTTATGATTTTATTATGCAGGCGGAAAATGGCTTTAAAACTAATATTGGAGAAAGAGGGTCTAAATTAAGTGGTGGTCAAAGGCAAAGAATTGCCATTGCCAGAGCATTATTAAAAGATCCTCAGATTTTAATTCTTGATGAAGCTACTTCAGCACTTGACAACGAATCTGAAAAATTAGTACAACAGGCTCTCGATAATCTGAGGCAGGGTAGAACTATTCTGGTGATAGCCCATAGACTAAGCACAGTAAGAGATGCAGATGAAATTATTGTTCTTGAACAAGGAAATATTATGGAAAGAGGAACACACAATCAATTGATTGCTCTGCAAGGATATTACAGCAAGCTTTATAATATGAGTATTTCACATGCTTAAGATTAAGACAATAAAAAATCTGCAGGTTATTGGTCATTCTGACAGAATTGATTTTACAGAAATTGGTCTGGAAAATGTGGCATGTAAAATTGATACGGGCGCAGATACTTCATCAGTAGATTGCCATAAAATCAGAATCAGAGAAAAAGATGGTAAAGAAGTACTGGTTTTCAGATTACTTCATCCAAAAAATCCAAACTATCTTGAAAAAGATATGACAGTTGAAAATTTCACTGAGAAGGTAATAAGAAACAGCTTCGGAAATGAAGAAAACCGATACTTTGTCAAACTTAAAGTGATGCTTATGGGCGAAGAGTTTGAATCAGAATTTTCACTGGCAAACAGGAGTGGTATGACTTTTCCTGTATTACTCGGAAAAAAACTATTGAAGAAACGTTTTATTGTAGATGTTTCGAAAAAAAATGTATCTTTCAACCTTAAAGAAAACCTTCAATGAATATTGTTATTCTTTCAAGAAACGGCTCACTTTATTCAACAAAACGTCTTGAAGAAGCTGCCAAAGAACGCGGTCACGATACCAGAGTGATAAGCCACACTCATTGCTATGTTGTAATGGAAATGGACAAGCCCACTATCTTTTTTAATAACAAACCTATTACAAAAGTAGATGCAGTAATTCCTCGGATTGGATCTTCGGTAACTTATTATGGTTCAGCTATTATCAGACAATTTGAGATGCAGAAAGTGTATACCACACTTACTTCAAATGCTTTAATAAGGAGTAGAGATAAACTGGAGACACTTCAACTTTTAAGTATGGAAGGTATTGGTATACCGAAAACTGTTTTTGCCAGACATCCTGATGATATTGATCATGTAATTAAACAAGTTGGCGGAGCGCCATTAATCATTAAGCTTATACAGGGTACACAGGGTTTGGGAGTTGTACTTGCAGATACCAAAAAAGCTGCAAAAAGCGTTATTGAAGCTTTTCATGGAATGAGTGCAAACTTTCTGGTGCAAGAATTTATTAAAGAGGCAAAAGGTGCTGATATCAGGGCTTTTGTTGTTGGAGACAAGGTTGTTGGAGCTATGAAAAGACAAGGAAGTGAAGATGAATTCAGAAGCAATCTTCACCGAGGTGGTAAAGGCTCAACTATTATATTAACGAAAGATGAAGAGCGCATTGCTGTAAAAGCTGCGCAGGCACTCGGACTAGAAATTGCCGGTGTTGATCTTTTGCAAAGCGAAAGGGGCCCACTTATTATAGAAGTAAATTCATCACCCGGGCTTGAAGGTATTGAAACTTCAACAGGTATAGATATTGCTGCAGAGGTAATAAAACATATTGAAAGAAAAAGATTGATTTTATAATTCAGGTAGTCTGTTAATACAATTCACTCTTATTAAAATCCGTGTAGTTCCGGGTGTTTGTATCCAAATGGAGCCATTGGTCTTGGTGGCACATTGTAAACACCGGGATACATCAGAGGATCAAAAAATCTGGTTCTGTTGTTATAACCCGACCTTCTGCAAATATTCGAAGAGACACCTCTTGTAACCGTCATGCCACTATAAGTTATAATTTTGTTTCTATTTGAATAAATTTTTATTTCTGTTAAAAGCATACATCCTGAAGTGTCACATATTTCCAGCAAAGAAGAATCCATACTGATATCGCCATCATTTAAAACTATTTTAAAGTTACCGTTTTTATCTGTAACAACTGATTTTATTATTGTATCTTTTTGATAAAAATTCACATTTACGGATTGTTTTTTTTCTTTAGTTTCAGAGTTTTTAACTCGTCCTTTTATTGTAATCGGATATTGAAGGTTTTTAATCAAAGTATCCATTTTTACAGTATCAGCTTCCATAATAGTCTGTGCGTTTACATCATTTGAAATTGAACCAAGCAAACCCAGGATACTGATTGGAATAATTTTTAAAAATGAAAGATGCAAAACCGGTTTAGGAAATGTAAACTGACTGGTATTCATTTGAGCACAAAAGTGCGGAGGAAGTTTTTCCAGCTCTTTTATAAACTCATTATTTTCGAGACCACTTAAATCTTTAATTGTTTTATTGCAGCTTTTGCATGGAGCCTCATTGGTAAGAGGATCAAAATTAAGATTGGCATTACAAGGGAATATCATTACAGGCTTTTCCATAACTCGAAATTAGCCGTAATTATTTTTAACTACACACTGTATTTTACAAGAGGTCGGCAATTTTATACCAACGTCTTAAACAAGCATTAAAATTTTAAATTAAGGAAATTACCTGCTGTAATTCGGAGCCTCTTTGGTAATTGTAATGTCGTGAGGGTGACTTTCTTTTATTCCTGAATTGGTGATACGCATAAACTGCGCTGTTTGTAATTCTGTGATGGTTGCTGAACCACAATAACCCATGCCAGCTCTTAATCCGCCGATATATTGATAAATTACTTCACCCACTCTGCCTTTAAATGCTACTGAACCAACAATACCTTCAGGTACCAGTTTTGATATTTCTGCTTCAGCATCCTGAAAATATCGGTCTTTACTGCCTTCTTTCATTGCTTCAATACTGCCCATGCCACGGTAGTTTTTTACTTTACGGCCTTCATAAATGCTTGTATCGCCAGGGCTTTCATCTGTTCCGGCGAAAAGACTTCCTGCCATAATACAACTAGCACCTGCTACAATTGCTTTCACTAAATCACCACTGTATCTGATTCCACCATCAGCTATAATTGGAATGCCTGAACCTTTAACTGCTTCTGCACATTCCATAATTGCTGTAAGTTGGGGAACACCAATACCGGCAATAATCCTGGTAGTACAAATACTTCCGGGACCTACACCTACTTTAATTGCGTCGGCACCTGCTTTTACTAATGCTTTTGCGGCATCGCCTGTTGCAACGTTACCTACAATAACCTGAAGTTTAGGAAAAGATTTTTTTATTTTTTTAAGCTCATCAACAACTCCTTTAGAATGTCCGTGTGCTGTATCCAGAGTGATTACATCAACTTCTGCATCTGTAAGTGCCTGAACGCGTTCTATTGTGTCTGCAGTAATTCCTACAGCTGCACCTACAAGTAACCGGCCGTGTTTGTCTTTACATGCTTTGGGATAATTTTTAACTTTTTGAATATCCTTATAAGTAATCAGTCCAATCAGAATGCCTTTTTTATCAACTATCGGAAGTTTTTCAATTTTATGTTGTTGTAAAATAACTTCCGCTTTTATCAAATCTGTACCTTCAGAAGCTGTAACCAGATTTTTAGTGGTCATAACTTCCTTAATTTTCTTAGACATGTTTTTTTCAAAACGAAGATCGCGATTAGTCAGAATGCCAATAAGCTTACTGTCTTTTGGGTCGATTATCGGAATGCCACCAATATGGTGTTCTTTCATCAGCTTAAATGCATCTTTTAAAGTGGCATTGCCATTTAAAGTAATTGGATGCTGGATCATGCCATTTTCAGAACGTTTTACCTTCATGACCTCTTTTGCCTGTTGGGCAATGGTCATGTTTTTATGTATGATACCGATACCGCCTTCACGAGCCATTGCAATAGCCATATCCGATTCAGTAACAGTATCCATTGCTGCAGAAACTAATGGAATGTTGATGGAAATTGTACGCGTCAACATTGTAGTTGTATTGACATCTCTTGGTAAAACCTCTGAATAGCGCGGTACAACCAGCACATCATCAAACGTAAAACTTTCAGAAATAACTTTTGTTTGGGGGGAAGAAACTTGTTTAGACATTGCAAATAAGCGTTATGGTTATTTGCCGTGCAAAATTAGATTAAATTATTCAAATAGCAAAGTAAATTGAGTTTATATCAATACTTAAACCACTTCTTAAAAGTTTAAAATATGTTTTTAAATTAAAAATGTCGGGTTAAAATAGATTTTAATCGAATATAGTACTTTGTATTGCATAGTACTATAATTTATTTTATATTTGCAGCATGGATTTGGAAAATACGCAATCGCAAATGCGAAAGGGCATTTTGGAATATTGCATTCTCTGTATTATTGAAAACCGGGAATGTTATGCATCTGATATTCTTGAATCAATGAAAAAAGCTAAACTGATTGTTGTTGAAGGTACTTTGTATCCTTTGTTGACAAGGTTGAAAAATGCAGGGTTGTTAAGTTATAAATGGGAAGAATCAAAAAGCGGTCCTCCCCGAAAATATTACGACCTAACAACAGAAGGACAGAAGTTTATTAAAGAACTTTCGCAGACCTGGATTGAACTGGAAACTGCTGTTAAAATTATTTCAAACGCAAATAACAAATTAAATACAAAAATATGAATAAGATTATCACTGCAAATATCAACAGCTTTGTTTTTCCTATTGATGAACCTGCTTATGACAGCCTGAATATTTATCTTGAATCAATAAAGCTTAAAGTGAGCGAAAGTGAAGTTTTTTCGGATATTGAAAACCGTATCGCCGAGCTGTTCGACCACAAACTTAAAAATGGTAGTCAGGCTATTTTTCAATCGGATATTGATGAAATTATTAAACAGATTGGAAGTGCAGAGCAGTTTTCTGATGAATCATCCGAAGATGATAATCAAAAAGAAAAGGATTTTGAAAAAACAAACAGAAAAGCAAACCGTCGCTTATACCGAAACCCTGATGAAAAAGTACTTGGTGGTGTTTGTAGCGGTATTGCTGCATATTTTAATATTGATCCGGTTATTGTAAGGCTTGCCCTTGGAGTTTCATTTTTCTTTTTTGGAACTGGCTTTCTCCTTTATATCTTTTTAATGTTAATTATTCCAAAAGCTCAAACACCTGCAGAAAAACTTGAAATGAGAGGTGAAACTGTCGATTATAAGAATATATCTAAAACACTTCATAACGAATTCAAACAGACTTATGACCACTTTAAACCAGAGTTAAAGAATGGCTTTGAACTTTTTGTTTCTTTGTTTTTGAAAATAGCAATGATAATTGGTATCATAATATTAGTCAGCATGTTCATTCCGGGTTGCATGGTGGTTTTTTCGGGTATTGGAATAGCATCATTGTATCTGCCGGTTTTCAGTCAGTATATGTTTATGACAGAATCACAAGGTCTGATTATTCTGGCAGGATTGATTCTGTTTCTGATCATTCCTTTAATTGCGGTTGCTTATAAAATTATCCGGATTATTTTTAAAACACAAAGAATGAAAAGGTTTTTGAAAATCAGCCTGATAGCTTTTTGGTTTATAGGTTTTGGATTGCTTTCTTATAGTACCTTTATCATTGGAAGTCAATTTTCTTCAACAGGTAAAACATCTGAAACATTTTCATGCACTTTAGACAGTTCACAGAAAACATTTGTTGTTAAATTAAATGATGAGCCCGGACATTATACTTTTGATAGAAATAACAATGACTATAATTTAACATCAACAGAAGATCTGAGGAGTTTTCTTAATGAAAAAATCAGCAGTAATGTTCATATTATAGTTCAGCGTACCTCTGCCAGACAGCCACTTGTAACAATAGAAAAAAGATCTGCAGGTAATAACAGATCTGTTGCTATGAATAATGCCAAATCTATCAGCTACAATTATAAATATAATGATACTACGTTGTCACTTAACACTTATTTTACTATCAAAAATAACCAGCTATGGCGCAATCAAAAGATTG
>JACMRS010000221.1 GCA_014376345.1 Bacteroidia bacterium
CATTCTGAACGGTTCCAAAAGATGTTTCCTGTCTTTCTGGAATATTTATATAAGTATTCTGACCAAGATTTGTGAGCCATTCAACTCTCCAATGCTTGCTAAAACTGTAAGTAAGAAAAGATTGAAAATCGTAAAATCTGCTTTTATAAAGACCTTTTACATCTAAACTGTTCAGTAAATTTTTATTTCCCCTGTACCTCGCTCCTACTACATAAGTAAAGCGAGGCACATTTCTAACCCTGCCTATTCCACTAAAAAAAAAGGAAGCACCGAGTAATCCTAGATCTGCACCAGCCTGAAATTCTTTAGGACGTTTATAAGTAACATCAAGTACCGAAGATAGTTTATCACCGTATCGCGCTTCAAAACCTCCTGCAGAAAAAGCAATGCTGTTTACTAGATCTCCATTAATAAAACTAAGCCCTTCTTGCTGTCCCGAGTGGATAAGTTGTGGCCTGTATATTTCAATATCATTGACATAAACCAGATTTTCATCAAAACTTCCCCCTCTTACATTGTATTGAGAGCTCAATTCGTTGCCGCTTGAAACTCCTGCCTGAGATTTTATGGCATCGTTAAAATCTCCTGAAGCAGAAGGTAAAGTATGTAAATCTCCCGGTTTGATACTTGTAATTCCGATCTGATCGTTTTTATCAGCAGTTTTACCGGCCGTATCAATAACATAAATTTTTTCTTCTGTTAAAAAAACATCTCTCAAAAATGTTTCACCTTCAGGAATGGGTTGAATAGTAACGTATTGTTTTTCATAAGAAAGTAATGAAAATATCAATACTACTTTTTGTAAAGAAGGTACCTTAATTGAAAAACTTCCGGAAGAATCTGAGAAAACCTGTGTTGATTCATAAATAATTTTAACACCCGAAAGCGCATGTTCATCTCTGCTTAAAACCTTTCCATTAACCACTGCTTTTTGCTGCGCCTGTATTAAAAAGGGCAGCATGCAAAGTGATATACAAATTTTTTTCAACAATGACTGATAAACGGATTTACTAAGGATTTAGTATAAAGCGATTACACATTTTTGAGAACGGTGATCATTGCTGAAGGATCGGAAGCTGAAAACACAGTATTTCCTGCAACCAGAATATCAGCACCGGCATCAATAAGTTTTCTGGCGTTGTCTGTATTTACGCCCCCATCTATTTCTATTAATAAATTAGATCCAGATTGCTTTCTTAAAGCGTCTAACTGCTCTATTTTTCTGTAAGTATTTTCAATAAAAGACTGTCCTCCAAATCCTGGATTTACACTCATAATACAAACCATATCGATATCAGTTGCAATATCTGAAAGTAGTGAAACAGGCGTATGCGGATTCAGAGCCACTCCTGCTTTCATGCCGGCAGCTTTAATCGCTTGTAATGTTCTGTGTAAATGAGTGCAGGCTTCGTAATGAACGGTTAAACCGGTTGCGCCAGTCTCTGCAAATTTGGTAATATATCTGTCGGGATCAACAATCATGAGATGAACATCCAGATACTTGTTAGCCAGCTTTTTCAATACCTGCATTACAGGAAATCCAAAAGAAATATTCGGAACAAAAACACCATCCATTATATCAACATGAAACCAGTCGGCCTCGCTGTTGTTAATCATTCCAATGTCCCGGGAAAGGTTTCCGAAATCAGCAGAAAGTATTGATGGCGCAATAATATGACTCATAACCGCAAAGATAAGCGAAAAGAAGACAATGCCAAGAGTGCTTTACCTGATCACAACATCTTCAATTGCATCATACCCCGCTTCAGTATTCACAAGAGTAATAACTTTTTTACGGTTATAACTGAGTTCGTTTTTCAATACCGGAGAGTTTAGGTAAACATTCAGAATTTTACCTGAAACATAGATTCTATTGGTATGAGATGCAATAGTAGCACCCATAATTTTCTGCCAGTTTTCTCTCAGCCAGGCTTCAGTCAATTTGCTTCCAAGTTTATTCTTCGAAATAATTTTTTCAAGAACCTCGGCAATTGTAAATTGGTGAAAATCTTTACGAGCTGACATGATTCAAAAGTACGAATTTTTTAGGCTTATCCAAAGGTAAAAGATGCTTTTCAACCCTTTCTCTGTGTGTATCTGTTATCAAAATCTGCCCAAAACCCTCTCCTGCAATAAGATCTATAAGATTTTGAGCCCGTTGCTCATCAATTTTTTCAAAAATGTCATCAAGTAATAAAATCGGATTGGTACCGGAAACATCCCTTTGATAAGCAAACTGAGCAAGCTTAAGGGCAATTAAAAATGATTTTGACTGACCCTGAGAACCATATTTTTTAAGTGGAAATCCACTTATTGTAAATTCTATATCATCTTTATGAACACCCTTGGTAGTGCGCTCCAATATTCTGTCTTTCTGAATCGACTCAGTTAAAATTTGCTGGAAACCTGTTTCATTCAGATCACTTTTATATTCAAATCCAACCACATCTTTTTCACCTGAAACCAACTTATAAAAAGCTGTAAAATATTGCTGTAGTCCGTTTAAAAAATGTTTTCTTTTTTCATGAATATAATTTCCTGCAACAAGCAATCGCATGTCAATGCTCTCCATTATTATAGGGTCGAAAACGCCGGAAACATTAAATTGTTTGAGCTGACGGTTGCGGGTATCAATCAGTTTGCCGTATTCCGACAAATAATGCAGATATTGCTGATCGAACTGGCAGATACAAATGTCTGCAAAACGCCTTCTTTCATCACTGTTATCATGAATGAGGCCAATATCTGAGGGGGTAATAAAAACCACATTAATCAAACCGATATGGTC
>JACMRS010000222.1 GCA_014376345.1 Bacteroidia bacterium
AAAAATCAGTCCAAAATCCAAAGGATTGTTCTGCAAGAATTTTTCCGCATGTTATTGGAATTTCGTTTTGATTAAGTTTTTTTCTGTTTTTTCTATTACTGTTTTTTTATATTTATTTGGAAGTATGGGATTTGCCATAAATCCATTTTTTTCGTTAATAATCCAGTTTTTATCATTAAAGTGTTTAGACAGAATTATGTCGAGTTTATTTCGTAATACTACTTCCAATATACCTAATAGAGGGTGAAATGATTTAGCTAATTTTAGATTGAACTTGTAAAGTTCAATTGCTTTTTCAGGTACATGATCGGAGGAAATTAAATAACGATTTGATCGCGCATGCGAAAAAATCAAAGAAAATTTGAGGTAATTCATAATTTGAGGTTGTTTATTCTACAAAAATAGTTATTTTTGTGATGTGATGCCTGGTAAAGCCTCTTATCTTTTTTTTTGATAACGTAACCAGGTGATAGATATAAGCCTGTCAGAAATGACAGGCTTTTTTTTGTTTTATTTGCAATAACATTTGTCGGTTTGCAGTTTCAAAAATTCATAATTTATAGAACCTTATTTCAAATCCGTAATTCGTAATCAGCAATTCCTTTAACGTCGTGGACACACTGCCGTGTGCCCCTATATTATAACAAATACCCAAATCAGAAATCGAAAAATCAGAAATCAGCAATTCCTCACTTCATCTTGTGCTGAAAAATCATCCCGATACTCTCTGCTCTTTGCTTCGCCATCTCTGCTTTCTCACCAATAAAAAGACTGTCTACAGTTTCAAAGAATATTTTTAACCAGGCTGTGAAATGAGGTGCTCCGATATTCAGATTGGCATGCTTATCAAAAACATTGCCTGTAAAGCCAGCTTTGTCAAGTAATATAAAATCCCAGAACGCAGTCATGCGCGGTAAATGTGCCTCCCAGTCTATGCCTTCAAAATGTGGCTTTAGCAAAGGATCATTTACTACACTGCCATAAAAAGTTTTTACCAGCAACGCCACATCCTCTTCATTTTCTATCTCCTTTAGCATTTCTTAATATTTCTTCAAAGGTACTAAACCCTGACTTGCTAAAGTCTCGAATTTTAATTTTTTTACTTTGATAAAAGTTTATAAATAGGAGTTATTTTCGCCATACTTTGAACACGCCTGCTGAAATATTAAAACGCTATTGGGGATATGATGTTTTCAGGCCTTCTCAGCTTGAAATAATTGAATCTGTGCTTGCCGGTAATGATACTTTAGGTCTGCTTCCTACTGGTGGGGGTAAATCTATCTGTTTTCAAGTGCCTGCTATGATGCTCGATGGTGTTTGCATTGTAGTAACTCCGTTGATTGCTTTGATGAAAGATCAGGTTGAAAACCTTCAGTCTAAAGGTATTGAAGCTGTGGCTTTGCATACCGGAATGGGTTGGCGCGAACTCGAACTTGAACTCGAAAATACAGCTCATGGTAAATATAAATTTCTGTATGTTTCTCCCGAAAGATTAAAAAGCACTAAATTTCTGAATTATCTCCGTTCTGTTAAAATTTGTTTGCTTGCAATAGACGAAGCGCATTGTATTTCACAATGGGGTTACGATTTCAGACCTGAATATCTTAAGATTTCTGAGTTCAGAATGGCCATAAAAAAAACTGCCGTTATTGCCCTTACTGCATCTGCAACTGCTGTTGTTGTTAATGATATTCAAGACAGACTTTCGTTTAGAAATAATAAAGTTTTTGTAAATAGTTTTGTAAGATCAAACCTTGCTTATGTAATTCAGAATGTAGAAAACAAGCGGGAGAAAATGGCGGATATCTGCAAGAAAGTTGAAGGTACAGGAATAGTTTATGTAAGAAATAGAAAAGGCACAAAAGACATTTCTGAATTTTTAAAAGGTCAGGGAATTTCGAGTGACCATTATCACGCTGGTTTAAGCAATGATGAGCGTTCCAGAAAACAAAACGAGTGGAAGCAGGGTATTACCAGAGTGATGGTTTGCACCAATGCATTCGGAATGGGAATTGACAAGCCTGAAGTGCGCTTTGTTATCCATGAGGAAAAACCTGAAAGTCTTGAGGCATATTACCAGGAGGCAGGCAGGGCAGGGCGCGATGGTGAAAAGGCTTTCTGCGTTTTACTAAATCATAAAGGCGACCATCTGGACGATGCAAAAAAGATTGAAGAGCGTTATCCTCCGCCTGAAACAATAAATAAAATTTATCAGGGCATTTGTTCTTACTTAAATATTGCTACCGGAAGCGGTGAAAATATAAGCTATGACTTTGATGTGGCTGATTTTGCGACACGTTATAATCTGGGTGTTGTTCAGGTTCACCACGCCATTTCATTACTGGCTTCTCAAAATTATCTTTCTGCCGCTGAAGCGATTTTTACGCCTTCCAAAATGAGAATTTCCATCGATTATTCTGAACTTCAGGAACTGCAGACAAATGATAGTGGAGCTGATAATTTTTTCAAACTTCTCATACGTTCTTATGCCGGAATTTTCGACCATTACACACCCGTAAATGAATCTGATCTTGCAAAAAGAGCGAAAGTTACACCTGCTAAAATTATTGCAACTCTTAATAAATATCACAAAGCAGGAATTATAGATTACCAGCCTAAAAAAGACAAGCCGACAATCACACTTCTGGAAAACAGATATCCTTCTATCAGAATAAATGAGCGGGAGCTTGAGTTTCTGAAAGGTCGTTATGTTGAAAGACTCGATAAAGTAATGCAGTATGTTAACAATCTGGCATTTTGCAGAAGTGCACTTTTAGTAAAATATTTTGGCGAAACTGATGCTTCAGATTGCGGGATATGTGATATTTGCCTTGGAAGAAAAAAAGCCGTACTGGGTAAAGACAGATTTAATGTATTGATGGAAACAATCAAAACTGAAGTTTTAAATAAAACACTCAATATGAGAAGTCTCACTCAAATTGTGCCTGAAGGGGAAGTTCCGGAGCTTCTTACCGTTGCCAGATGGTTGTTGGATAATAAACTGATGGTTGCCGGTAAAAACGGTGAAATAACATGGAAAAAGGACAAAAACTGATATTCACTGTAACTAACGATCTTCAGTACGATCAGCGTATGCAGAGAATTTCAGGTGCACTTTCTTCTGTCGGTTTTGATGTATTGCTTGTCGGAAGGAAATTAAAAAATTCAAAAACTTTACCTCAATGGAATTTTAAAACTAAAAGAATAAACTGTTTTTTTAACAAAGGGAAATTGTTCTACGCAGAATATAATTTAAGGCTCTTCTTTTATTTATTATTTAAAAAATCAGACGCTGTTTGTGCTATTGATCTTGATACAATATTACCGTGTTTATTTGTTTCAAAATTGAAAGGACTTATTTGTATTTATGATGCTCATGAGTATTTTACGGAAGTTCCTGAAGTGATTGAAAGGCCTTCAGTGCAGAAATTATGGAGAAAAATTGAAGCCTTTGCAATTCCAAAAATAAAGTACAAGTATACTGTTTCTAATGGTCTTGCCGGGTTATTTGAGAAAAGGTATGGTGCTAAATTTGACGTTTTCCGAAATCTGCCTTTGTATACTTTTGATAAGAACGCAAAAGAAAAGCAGACTAAAATAATAATATATCAGGGCGCTTTAAATGAAGGCAGAGGACTTGAATTATTATTAAAAACTGCGGATCAGATTCCTGAAATAGAAATTTGGTTAGCTGGAGAAGGAGATTTAAGTCAGGATTTACGCGATTTATCGCTTAGATATGCTCAAGGAAGAATTAAATTTCTGGGTTTTCTGAAACCGGAAGAGCTTAAAGAAATTACCGGCAAAGCCTGGCTTGGTTATAATGTTCTTGAAAATAAAGGACTCAGTTACTATTATTCTTTAAGTAATAAGTTTTTCGATTATATGCAGGCTTCAGTGCCTTCTATATCCTCTGATTTTCCTGAATATAAGCTTTTGATTGAAAAGTATGAATGTGGTTTAATTTGCGATTATAGTGTTGTAGCACTTACAGATAAAATTAAATTACTGTTAAATGACAACGATTTTTATCTGGAATTGAAAAATAAATGTGAAATTGCAGCATCAGAATTAAATTGGGAAAAAGAGAAGCTGGGGCTTGTGAGATTTTATGAAGAAATTTGAGAGTGGGTTTTTGCACGTAGTTGCATTCGATGTTCCTTATCCATCTGACTATGGAGGAGTTATTGATATTTTTCATAAAATCAGGATTCTCAATACTCTGGGTTACAAAATAATATTGCATTGTTATCATTATGGAAGGCCGGAATCACCGGAACTTAATGATGTGTGCCATTCTGTTTTTTATTATAAACGAAAGACTTATAAAAACCCTTTTTATGGCAAAGTACCTTACATTGTCAGTACAAGAAATTCTGGAGAGCTTCTTAAAAATCTTCAGAAAGATGAGCATCCGATATTATTTGAAGGCCTTCACACCACTTTTTTTCTAAAACATGAAAGTCTTCAGAACAGGGTAAAGATTGTTCGAAATCACAATATAGAACATGACTATTACAAAAATCTTGAATCTGTAGAAGATAATTTTTTCAAGAAATATTTTTTCAGAGTAGAAGCTGAAAGACTTAAAACTTACGAGAAAGTCTATAAGAGCGCAGGAGCAGTATTATCGATTTCTCCAAAAGACCATGAAACACTGAACAAGCGTTACCACAATTCACATTTCATTTCCGCTTTTCATCCAAATGACGAAATGAATTGTAAAACCGGTAAAGGTGAATTTTTGTTTTACCATGGAAATTTATCCGTTGGCGAAAATAACCATGCCGCCCTTTTTCTTGTAAATGAAGTTTTTTCTAAAATAAATTATCCTGTAATTATTGCAGGTAATAACCCATCTGCTCAATTAAGACAAGCTTGCCTGCAGTACAATCATATTAGTTTGAATGAAGACTGGAACAACGAACAGATACTTGATCATATTCAAAAAGCCCAGATAAATGTGTTGCCAACTTTTCAGGCAACGGGTATCAAACTGAAGCTGTTGAATGCACTTTACCTTGGAAGACATTGTCTTGTAAATACACCTATGGTGGCAAATACCGGATTAGAATCCCTTTGCACTATAGCCAATACTGCATCTGATTTTGTAAAAGAAATAAATCATTTGTGGAATCTTTCTTTCAAACAGGAGCAGGCTGATAGCAGAGTCGCAGTATTAAAAGGTGATTATGACAATTATAACAATGGTCTGAAGATTAATTCTTTAATAAAAGAGCTTTCACTTTTGCTAAAACCTGCACCAATAAAACCTCCGGTTCCAAAAAAGAAAGCAGCAGGCGTATTAAGCTTATTCACACTTTTACTGGCACATTAATTACAATTTTAATGTAATTATTAAAGTGCATCTTTTTTGTTTTTAATTTCAAAGTAAGGGATAATATCCTTGTAGCATTTTCAAGAGTCAAAATCCTGTAGGAGCCGCACTTAACATATAAGAATTAAACATAAAATGGTTGTGAGGCATCGTCGAAAATGCAAAGGGAAAACAATGGCGACTCCTAAAGTTAATGCTGTATCTTTGTATACAGTAAAGATTCTTATTCCCTGTTCTAACCTTATTCCATTGCTGTCTTTAGTATAGTCAAATGTCCATGAATTATTTATTTTCAAAGGAAAATACAATGTCGCATCAGGATATATGTCAGCCAATGAAGGCGTGCCAAGCTTGTCTTTACAACTAGTCAGGCAAATTATAAGGGATAATGTTAGAGCCTTAATCATTAATATTAGTTTAAGCTTATGGCTTTAAGATTATATGTTTTTACAATCTGAAAACCCTGACCTGATGAATTATTATCCTGTGTTTCATCTGTGATCCGAACGATGCCGGTTCCTTTAGTAAAATAAAAAGTTTTAATATACCTGACATTGCGGCTGAAGGGATTAGTATAATATTCTGAAATTGTTATTTCAGATTTAAAAGCATTAAATTTTCCATAAGGAACATCTGTCGCTCGAAAGCCAGGATAGAAAGCTGTTTGAATATTTTTATGAATAGGTAATGCATCATACGAAATTCTAAAAAAAGGTGACGCTGTTGAGTCAAATTTGGACATTTCAAAAAGAGGAAGAATTGATCCATTATAATGCCAGAACATCGTTGTTTTAATACTAGGAACATTCCCAAATATAAATGAATTAAACACATTTAGTGGTTCCGAGCCATTTTCAAAACTGCACAGAAACATAGTATCAGTATTTAAAACGATTGGAGTATCTAAGAGTACTTTGAAAATTTCTGTTCCCTGTTCTAACCTTATTCCATTGCTGTCTTTAGTATAGTCAAAGGTTCATGAGTTACCTTTTTTTAAAGGGAAATACAAGGTGGCGTCAGGATATTTAACAACGGGTGAAGGAACATCAGGCTTGTCTTTACAGCCTGCTATGCAAATTATAAGGGATAGTGTTAGAGCCCTAATCATTAATATTATTTTAAGCTGACAGCTTTAAGATTGTATGTTTTAACAATTTCAAAGCCATGGCCCAAAGAATCATTATCATGTGTTTCATCGGTAAATTTTACTATACCAATGTTTCTTGAGAAATAAAATGATTTAATATATTCTCTTGTATGAATATAGGGCTGATTATAGGAGTCAGAAATATTAATACTGGATTTAAAAGATCTGTAATTTCCTAGTGGAACACTCACGGGCCTAAAGCCCGGATAAAATGCAATTTGAACATTTTTATGAAATGGGAATGCATTATAAATCAGGCTATTGGAAGGTGAAGATAAAGAGTCAAGTTTAGACATTTCATACAATTTAATAAAAGAACCACCATAATACCAGAACATCGAAGTTTTGTCGAAGGGTCTGTCACCTAATAAATAAGAATTAAAGACATGAAACGGCTGTGAGGCATCGTCAAACGCACAAAGGGAAACAGTATCAGCTCCTAAAGTTAATGCAGTATCTTTGTATACAGTAAAGATTCTTATTCCCTGTTCTAACCTTATTCCATTGCTGTCTTTAGTATAGTCAAAGGTCCAAGAATTATTTATTTTCAAAGGAAAATACAATGTCGCATCAGGATATGTGGCAGGCGGAGAAGGCGTGCCCGGCTTGTCTTTGCAACCAGCCAGGCACACTATCATCGTTAACGCAATTGCCGTTTTTAAATTAATCATCAAATGTTAGATCGAAGTTTGCGCCATAATTATAACTAGTTGTATATCCTGGGAATGAATAAGTGTCTGTTTTTCTTAAGCCTGAATTGGGCCACATGGACGGTGTGATCCTGATTATTTTATGGAAATTGTTGTAGCTGTCCGGTTCAAAGGTATATAAACTTTTCTTATCCCCGCAAGGTCCTTCATTCTTATTGGTTGCATAGAACAATTGGTGTGATTTACCTGGACCGTAATATACAGTGACAGATTTGGATCTGCTGACTACAGGATCATATTCCCAGATCATAATGTAAATAGTATCTCTTAATGGATTAAAATCACTGGACAATAAGGGAAAACCTTTTAGCTTAGGTAGAGCTAGATAATTAAAATCTCCGGTCCACTCTCTTTTATACTGAGTCGGAAGAGTAGTTTTATCTGTTTGTGTGCCTCCAAGTGTTGTTTTATTGCAATTGCGCTTTACCTTACTTAATACTAGTTGGTCCCTGTCCCATTTATTTTTAAGTTTTCCACCAGTTTCTTCAATTTTACGGCTTCCTTTAACAATAAAGCACGACCAAGCTATTTCATATTTTCCATTCGATCTTGATTCTCTCCAGTCAGCATCTGGACTGCAGAGTCTTTTCTCATCCTCCGTTAAAGAAATTTTGCTTATCCATAGATGCCTTACTTTGTAAGGACTACAATCGTTTGCACTTGAGTTTATATTTTCGCCACAATCGATATCGCAGTGCTCATCATTTGTTACAGGTGCATTGTCCCCACTACAACCTCCTCCGTTATTGGTTCCTGTTACATCGTGATCTGTTTCACGGTCTACAATCCACACATAAAAACGCGTTTCAGCATCAAACTCAACCTCATCATTGTACATCACAGTATCCATAAGGCTTGTGGTTTTGTTGTAATAAAATCCCACTCTCGGGTATTCAATCACTCCAGATGTGTCAATTTCATTTGGACATACAATTACAGGCTTACCAAATCTTAGGGGATTTGCTAACTCAATTTTAATATCCGGTAATCTGAGAATGGTATGGTAAGTTTTTAAATTGAACTGAAAGAATTCAAGGAAATCTCTGTTATACCCGGGATTAGTTATAGGCTTATGAGAATATGAAGCCATGCCCGGTGAAAAATATATAGAAGTGTGCCAGTGTGCATCACCTAAATCTACACCGGGTATTTTATTGATAACATATTTGAATAGTGTGGGACTTAAGCTTATCAGATCTGAAAAAGAGGTTTCGTCATCATCTGTCGGGATCACATTTTCAACTGCTGTGACAAAATTATTATGTGTTGTTGAATTTAAATAGTTAGTATCCCCGGCAAGAATAGCCATGCTGTAGGAAATATATCTGATCTGCTCATTCGTATGTGCCCAGCTTGAAGCTGTTGGTATTACAGAAGGTGTGATATAAGAAACACTTGATGGATCGGAGTTGCTTCCATGCATAGGATCTTTTTTCTTACAGGAATAAATAATGATGCTCAGGGTAATACTTGTTACCAGTGCGACTGTGATAAAAATTTGTTTGTTCATATATATATTAATTAATGTTTAATTTACAGAACACTAATTATATTATTAAACAAAAAGGGTGCACCCCAGATTGCCTATCACTCTCGAGAGGCTCTTGGAAGCCCTAAGTAGAAGATAGCAACAGGAATGCACCCTGCCAGAGTACATTCACTATTGCCACAACTCTACTTATAAATTTTCCAAGATTTCTCGAGAGGAATGGATTAGTGTATGTTTATATTTTTATTTTTCTTCTTCCCTATTATATTTATTATTTGCAAATGAAGGGGTTAATACTTTAATAACCAAATTTCAATTACTACATTCTTTTTTAGCTTGCTTTAACTCAAAAAATATTCAATAGGGGTATTGGCCTTTTAATTTGTCCTGATGATGTATGAAACAAAAATACATCACCGCAATCCTGTTTTTCCTGCTTTTGTCTGCTTCAGGATTCGCACAAAATCTAACACAAACAGTTCGCGGAACTTTGATGGATAAACAGCTTCAGACTCCATTGCAGGGTGCGGTTATAATAGTTATAGGAACAGAGATTTCTGCAGTTTCTGATTCTACAGGATTGTTTATTTTAAATAATGTACCTATTGGAAGAAGGGATTTTAAAGTTTCATTGCCGGGATATTTTGAGGTAAATCTTACTAATATTTTAGTGACTTCCGGTAAAGAACTTATTATAAATCCGGGCCTGGAGGAAGAGATAAAAAAACTTGAAGGTGCAACTATAAAAGGAAGAAAAAAAACAATTAATGAAATGGCCTCTCCGGGAAGTACACGCTCTTTTACAGTTGAAGAAACACAAAAATTTCCGGCTGCAATTAATGATCCTTCACGCATGGCTACCTCATTTGCAGGCGTTGTCGGTGCTGATGACGGTCAGAACCTGATCGTAATTCGCGGGAATGCACCTAATGGATTACTTTGGAAAGTAGAAGGTGTTGATGTGCCAAATCCGAACCATTTTGCATCAGTTGGAACTTCCGGTGGTGGCATCTCAATACTCAGCGCGCAACTTATGGCAAACAGCGATTTTATGACAGGTGCCTTCAGTTCTGAGTATGGAAATGCACTCTCGGGTGTATTTGATATGCGTCTGCGAAAAGGCAATAACAATAAAAGAGAATATACTTTTCAGGCTGGTGTATTGGGAATTGATTTAGCTGCTGAAGGCCCATTCAAAAAAGGTTATAAAGGATCATATCTGGTTAATTACAGATATTCTACTTTAGGACTTTTAGCCAAAGCGAATATTCTTCCTCAGGATGGTATAACAACTTTTCAGGATCTTTCTTTTAACCTGAGTTTTCCTGCAGGTAAAGCTGGAAATTTTTCAGTATTCGGTTTCGGAGGTATCAGCAAATCTATCTATGCACCC
>JACMRS010000021.1 GCA_014376345.1 Bacteroidia bacterium
CCAGCTCTAAATCGAAAAATATCGGAGATGATTTCAGCACCAACACGTAAGTTGACAGCATTTTTATAAATAGTTTTAATCAACTTGTTATCATCATTAAAATTATCCCCTTGCACAACGGGTGAAAGTTTCGCCTGCTTGTAATTAACAAATTCCACATCTCCTGATAAAAAGCCAATTTTTTTATCTAAAAGTGCAATACTAAGTGTATTTCTTGAAGGTGTGCTGATTCTGTAACTGTAATTGTTTTGCTGAGATTTGGAAGTTGCAGGACTTACTGCCGGGCCCGAATTATAAGAAGCTCCAGGATCAAAAGTAGCGTCAATCTGGTAACTGTAAATATCTTTGAGAGTATGTGAAACCGGTGACTGAAAACTATAGGCAATTCTGATATTTTCATTTAATTTTCCAATAATGCCAATCCTTGCGCCCAAGCCGGTACCATTTGTTTTAATGTATTGATTAAGGCTAATCGACTTTATGTCTTTTGAAGAAGCCGGCTTGTTATCTGTTTCCTTAAAATCGTTGTCTTCAATATAGCGGACTGAAGAAATAAACAGACTTCCTCCAATATAAATTTTATGCGAATAATTGCCGGCAATTGAGAATGCATAATCATTCATGGCGCCTCGGGTTCTTATGCTTCCTGTTTGGTTTATATCTAAAGCCGGGCTTTTAAATCCTGAAACATATTGGTTGGTATCAGTAGTATTAAAATCTATCGCTTTTGTTTGTAATGCAAGATATTCTAAGGAGCTAGGTGAAAAATTATTGAAATCCTGACCATTTCCGCGTTCAGCAAAGTTTTGCGTTATTGAACTTCTGTTATTGTTTCCTTCATATAAAGTTTGCCTGTGAAAGTTGTTGGTTCTGTTTAGCGTTATACCATAACAAACATTTACCCAGCCATCTTTCACTTCCTGACCATTTTCGTAATTAATATAGCTGTTTACAAAACTGATATTTGGAATATTAAAGTTAAATTTATTATCAGTTGTGGAATTAGTAATATAATCTGCTTTATTCGTAATATTATAAAATGAAGTGCCAATGCCAAATTGTTTAGACCTGTAAAATGCAAGTCCGGCAGGATTTATAAGTGCAGAACTAAAATCTGCTCCAACTGCTCCGAAAGCGCCACCGGATCCTGAAGATCTTGCTGTACTTCCTGGTAAAGATTGTGAATATCTCAAAGCTTCAACCTGATTTTGTGCAAATGCTTGTGCTGAAAGAAATGTCAGCCAGATACACACATAAATATTTTTAACCATAAACAGTTTCAGAAATTAACGTCTTCTAGTGCTACCTCCGCCTGAGCTTCCACCAGATGATGAACCGCTTCCAGAGCCGCTTCCTGAACTTCCTGATCCACTACCTGAAGAACCACCAGTATTCCACCAGCCACCGCCTGATCCGTTTGAATTACCGCTGGTATTTCCATTAGTATTAGACGAGTTTGTATTTGTATTTCTGTTGTTTCCTGAAGTACCTGTAGTGTTTCGTGAACCTGAAGTGTTACCGGAATTACCGCTGCTTTCCCACCATTTTGATTTTGGTGCCGGAGCAGTAGTGTTTGTTGTGTTGTTTGTGTTGGTAGTATTTCCGGAATTAGTGGTTGTAGTTGTAGTGTTTCCCGATCCTGTAGTCCCAGCCTGAGGATTTGTAACAGTTGTGCTATTTGCAGGAGCAGTAGCAGGATTTACAGTATTTTTAGGAGTTCTGTCCGGAGAATAAACACCGGAAGGAGTGGTAGATGTCTGATTTCCTTGTGTTCCGTTTGTAGCAGTAGTAGTTGCAGGATTGCTGTTATTTTGAGCAGGTACTACATAAGTCGGTTGGTTAACATTTTGACCGGTATTTCCATTTCCCTGATTTACAATTGCAGGTCTGTCGCTGGAAAGTGCTCCTCTTCTTCCAAAATGTGAAGGACTGGATTGTGAACCGCCACCACCGTAGTTGTTATTGTTACCATAGCCATTTCCATTTCCATATCCATTGCCGTAACCATAATTGCGACCATAACCATAACCTCCACCATTGCCGTAACCATAATAGTCGTATGGGTTATAATAAGGTGCGTAACCGAAGTAAGGAGAATAGTAAAATGGAGATCCAAATTGAACACCATACCCAAAACGTGAATATGAATTATAACTTATGTATAAACCTGATGATGGATATCCGTAAAAGTTGTTAAAACCATTATTATAACCATAGTTGCCTCCACCGTAATAACCGCCATTAAATCCATTGTTGCAGCCTTGATAATTGCCATAATTATTATATTGACTATAATAATTTCCGTTGTGAAAATTATTAAATCTGTCTGCATAAGTGCCACCACCGGAATAATAATTTTGGGGAGTGGTACTTTGATTCTGCAAAGAATTATCAGTAGTTACCTGAGTATTCTGTTCTTCATCTGAAGAAACAGCATATACTGGTACATCAGCTTTTGTAAAGTAAACATCATCATAATTTGTTGATGACATTTTACCGGTATTAGCGCAAGAGCTAAAGATCAGAGCAATACCTAAAATTAAAATTGCGTTTTTCATAATCAAATTTGTTTTTAGCAAATGTTATAATCGCCTACATTTGCACTTGTAAAGTTACAAAAAACGTTCCACAATTCCAAATGCCAACAGAAAAAATTAAAAGAAGTGACGATTACTCACAATGGTATAATAATCTTGTTAAAAATGCAGACCTGGCTGAACACTCAGCTGTTAAAGGTTGTATGGTAATAAAACCTTATGGGTATGCTATTTGGGAAAAAATGCAGCAAGAATTAGACAAAAAGTTTAAGGAAACAGGACATTCTAATGCTTATTTCCCGTTATTTATTCCAAAAAGCCTTTTTGAAGCTGAAGAAAAAAATGCTGAAGGATTTTCAAAAGAATGTGCAGTTGTTACTCATTACAGATTAAAATCAGATCCTGAAAACCCGGGTAAACTTATTGTTGATCCTGAAGCTAAACTTACAGAAGAATTGGTTGTAAGACCAACCAGTGAAGCTATAATATGGAATACTTATCGCGATTGGATTCAATCGTACCGTGATTTGCCGATTTTAATAAATCAGTGGGCAAATGTGGTTCGCTGGGAAATGAAAACAAGATTATTTTTACGTACTACAGAGTTTTTATGGCAGGAAGGGCACACTGCACATGCTACAAAAGAGGAGGCTATAATTGAAACCAGGCAAATGCTTGATGTTTATGCAGATTTTGCAGAACATTTTTTGGGAGTTCCTGTTATAAAAGGTATTAAAACTGCGAATGAAAGATTTGCCGGTGCAGATGATACTTATTGTATTGAAGGATTAATGCAGGATGGAAAAGCTTTACAAATGGGGACTTCTCACTTTTTAGGTCAGAATTTCGCTAAAGCTTTTGACGTTAAATTTCAAACAAAAGAAGGAAAATTAGAACATGTATGGGCCACCAGCTGGGGTGTTTCTACAAGGCTGATGGGTGCACTGATTATGGCTCACAGTGATGATGAAGGTTTAGTTTTGCCGCCAAATGTTGCACCTGTTCAGGTTGTTATCGTTCCGATTTATAAGACAGAAGAAGAATTTGCGAGAATTTCTGAGGCTGCATTCCATATCAAAAAAGAACTTGAATTAAAAGATGTCAGGGTGAAATTTGACAGCAGGGATACACATAAACCGGGTTATAAATTTGCCGAATGGGAACAAAAAGGCGTGCCGGTAAGAATTGCAATCGGTCCGCGTGATCTCGAAAATCAGACAGTTGAAATTGCTCGCAGAGATACTAAAGAGAAACAAACTTACAGCATCAATGATCTGAGTAATAAAATTATACATTTGCTTTCTAATATTCAGGAAAATATTTACCTGAAAGCAAAGCAATTCAGAGATTCAAATATTCATAAAGCAGACAGGTGGGATGAATTTAAAGAAATACTGGAAACTTCAGCAGGCTTTATTTCTGCCCATTGGGATGGTACATCAGAAACAGAAATAGCTATTAAGGAAGCGACTAAAGCTACAATCAGATGCATCCCGCTTAACAATCATCAGGAAGCAGGTAAATGTATTTTTTCGGGAAATCCTTCTACCCAAAGAGTACTTTTTGCTAAAGCGTATTAAGCTTTAGTTACATGTTTAGAAATCTCGGTTTTAAGAGATTCTGCATCTTCTTCACTGAGGTAATTTGTTTGTAAAGAAGCAATTGCTTTGCTATCTCTTAGTTTCATGTTAATTTCGTAAAGCTGAAAATTAACTGTTTCAATATATTGCCATAACAATACTGTTGGTCTGTTAAAAATATGCAGTCTGTACTCTAATCCGAGTTCATCTACCTTTACATAATATTTTTTATTGAAAGGAGGAGCTTTAGCTGCAAGCAGAATAAAAAGTATTGAAGCAAATGCCACAAAATCAGCTAAAATAAATAGCCACCAGAATTTATCAATAAAGTCAGTATCAGGCATTAATTTTAGTATTACCAGACTGCATAAAAATGCAGCAAGGGCAAAACATGCATATACAGGTGCCTGAGCCCTGTTTCTGTTAACTGTGTAAATTTTTTCCATTATAAAATTTTACTATGTTCGGAAATGGCTTTTAAATTGAAAAAATGAAAGTTTAAAAACCGTACAGAAATTTCATTTTTTTGAAAATGTCAGTATTTTGCATAATTCCTGAAAACAGTTCTGCTCCCGGTCCATAAGCATAAACAGGCACCATTATACCTGAATGATGAGTATTTGCAAAATCTGGTTTAATAGTTTTAGTTTTCAGGTCACCATACATTAATCCTAATCCGCCTGTTTCGTGATCTGCAGTTACAATTACAAGTGTATTACCATCGGCTACTGCAAAGTCAAGGGCTTGTTTAACAGCATGGTCAAAATCGACTGTTTCTGAAATAACGTAAGGCAAATCATTGTTGTGTCCACCCCAATCAATCTGACTTCCTTCAACCATCAGGAAAAATCCTTTTTTATTAGAGTTAAGACTGTGAACTGCTGATCTTGTGGCATCAGGAAGAAAATCTCCGCGGCCATTCATGTATTTTGGAGGATGTATGCTGTCATTATAAAACCAGAAAGTTTTTTTTCCTGGAGAGATCATGCTTGTTAGTGGATAGCCTGTAAAAACACTATAGCCATCTTCAGTTAACTTTGAAACTGAGAAGTAGGGTTTTCCTGTTCCGGCTACAAAATCAATTCCTTTGCCATAAAAATCATTAGCAATTCTGCTGTGCATTTCACGGTCGGGTGTATGCGCAAAAAAAGATGCCGGAGTGGCGTGAGTAACAGAGCAGGTGCTTATTAGTCCGGTTGATAGTCCATTTGATTCGGCCAATTCAAGAATGGTTGTTCTTGATAGAGTATCAAATCCAACGCCTATTGCGCCGTTATATGTTTTTTCACCGGAAGAGAGTGCAGTTGCTCCTGCAGCACTGTCAGTGATATAATCATTGTAAGATGAAGTTTGAACAAGTCCGATAATTTTAAAGAATTCAAAACCCGGAAGTCCATTATTGACAAAAAGAGCTGCAGATACCTGAGCAAGCCCCATTCCATCTCCAATAAGTAGAATTATATTTTTAGGCTTTTTAGAATAATTTGCTGAAGGTTCAACTCCTGCAACTGGAGTTTTACTGCGGCATGATGAGACTATGCAAAGTGCCACATAACTTGCTACCAAAAGTAATTTTCTGATCATATTTTAGGAAATTTGAGCTTATCCTTAACCAGAATTGCTGTTGGATAATTGTCTTTTACAAGGTTGAGTAATTCCTGTGCTTCAAGTTTTGTTTTAAAAACACCGACATATACTTTGAAATTTGGTTCATCCCAGATTACGTCGGCATCGTATTTGTTGCTAAATTCGGCAATAAATTTATTTCTGATTGCTTCAGCTTTTGAGCGATTTTCATCAAATATGATAAGAATATGGTAACCATCCATCTTAGCATCCGGATTTTTACGCTGTGCGGTTCGGCTGCTAATTAAGCCTTCAAGACCGGCAGGTTGGTCTGCAACTTCAGTTTGAGCATTTGCACTTAGTGAAATGAGCGTTACAATAAAAAAGAATAGCAGTTTAATCTTCATGCTTTTGTTTTATACGAAGGTAAGTATAACCTTTCAGATCAGACCGCCCCGTGACAATTTTTATATTTTTTTCCACTGCCGCAAGGACACAAATCATTTCTGCCAACCAGGTTTTCAGTCTTTATTGGCATTTGTTGCTGTACCGGTGCTGATTCTTCAATTGCCTGAGCATTCTGACTTCTTGCATCCGGCTGGTCATTCCTGCCCAGCTTCATTTTACTCATATCTGTGCGCTGATCTTTTGCCTGTTGAACATTTCCCTGCTCAGATAGTATTCTACCTTTATGAAGCATAGAAAGCACATTAAAGTTTAATCTGGAAATCAGCTTTTTAAATAACTCAAATGATTCAAGTTTATAGATAAGTAAAGGATCTTTTTGCTCGAAAGTAGCATTGTTAGCTGCTTGTTTAAGTTCATCAAGTTCTCTTAAATGATCTTTCCATTCTTCGTCGATCATTTCTAAAGTGATTCCTTTTTCGAAAGACTGATTTAATTCTTTACCTTTAGAATCAATTGCTTTTTTAAGGTTTGTTACAACCTGCATTGCTTTTAAACCATCAGTAAAGGGTACTGCTACATTTTCAACTTTAGATCCTTCTTGTTGCCATATTTTATTAAGAACAGGCATTGCAGAATTTCTGATATCCTCTTGTCTTTTTTGATATGCTTCATTAACAGTATGAAATAATCTTTCAGATAAATCCTCAGCCTTTCCGGATTTGAGTTCATCAGCATTAAAGTCAGGTTCCACAGCAAATGTGCGGGCTACTTCAATTTTCATATTGTCATAATCACCGCTGTCTTTAGCAGTGTAAACCAACTCTTCACAATAATCAAGAAGCATATTCTGAAGATCAAGCGCAATTCTATCGCCAAAAAGTGCATTTTTTCTTCTTTTATATATAACGGTACGTTGCTTATTCATTACATCATCATATTCCAGAAGACGTTTACGCATACCGAAATTATTCTGTTCTACCTTTTTCTGAGAGCGTTCAATAGTATCACTCATCATTTTGGCCTGAATTACTTCACCTTCTTTGAAGCCAAATCTGTCCATTAATTTTGAGGCCCTTTCTGAACCAAACAAACGCATTAAATCATCTTCAAGACTTACATAAAACTGAGATGAACCCGGATCACCCTGCCTTCCGGCACGTCCTCTAAGCTGTCTGTCAACACGTCTGCTGTCGTGCCTTTCTGTTCCCAGAATTGCAAGTCCTCCGGCATCTACTACTTCTTTAGTGATTTTAATATCCGTACCACGACCGGCCATGTTAGTTGCAATAGTTACAGCACCGGGTTTTCCTGCTTCGGCAATAATCTCTGCCTCGCGTTGGTTTTGTTTTGCATTAAGTACATTGTGTTTAATATTGCGAAGTTTAAGCATCCTGCTTAAAAGCTCTGATATTTCTACTGATGTTGTTCCCACAAGTACAGGGCGTCCGGCGCTTGTAAGTTCAACAACCTGTTCAATAACCGCATTGTATTTCTCGCGTTTTGTCCTGTAAATAAGATCGTAAAGATCATTACGTTGCATGTCTCTGTTTGTTGGAATAACCACTACATCCAGTTTGTAAATTTCCCAGAATTCTCCTGCTTCAGTTTCTGCAGTTCCTGTCATTCCACAAAGTTTGTGGTACATTCTGAAATAATTCTGTAGAGTAATAGTTGCAAAAGTCTGACTTGCCGCTTCCACTTTTACATTCTCTTTAGCTTCGATTGCCTGGTGTAGTCCGTCTGAATACCTTCTGCCTTCAAGTACACGGCCTGTTTGCTCATCTACAATTTTAACCTTGCTTTCACTTAAAATGTATTCAGTGTCTTTTTCAAAAAGAGTATAGGCTTTTAATAATTGGTTGATAGAATGAATTCTTTCAGATTTAACTGCAAAATTTCGCATCAGTTCTTCTTTCTGCTTAGATTTAGCATCTGCTTCAAGAGTAGATTTTTCAATGTCAGCAATTTCAGCCCCAACATCCGGAATGATAAAGAAATCTTTTTCTTCTCCCGATTGGGTAATAAGTTCTACTCCTTTTTCAGTAAGTTCTACCTGATTATTTTTTTCATCAATAACGAAATACAGCTCAGAATCGGCTTTCGGCATTTCTCTTTGATGGTCGGCCATGTAAAAGTTTTCTGTTTTTTGCAAAAGCATTTTCATTCCCTGTTCACCAAGAAATTTTATAATTGCTTTATTTTTTGGGAGTCCGCGATGAGCACGCATTAATGCAAGTCCGCCTTCACCTTCTTTTTCACCTGTATTTCCTTCTGCAATAAGCTTTTTAGCATCATTCAGAAAAAAATTGACTGCTTTTTTCTGTGCTTCAACAAGTTTTTCAATTCTTGGTTTAAGTGCTGCAAATTCCTGATGCTCACCTCTGGGTACCGGTCCGGATATAATAAGAGGTGTACGTGCATCATCTACAAGTACTGAATCTACCTCATCTACGATAGCATAATGGTGTTTGCGCTGAACAAGCTCATCGGGTGTATGCACCATATTATCACGCAGATAATCAAAGCCAAACTCATTGTTTGTGCCGTAAGTAATGTCTGAGAGGTAAGCTTTTTTACGTTCGTCACTATTTGGTCTGTGGTAGTCGATACAATCAACAGACAAACCGTGAAACTCAAATAAAGGACCATTCCATTCACAATCCCTTCGGGCCAGATAATCATTAACTGTTATCAGGTGAACACCACGTCCTGTAAGTGCATTCAGGTAAACAGGTAAAGTAGAAACAAGCGTTTTTCCTTCTCCGGTAGCCATTTCTGATATTTTACCCTGGTGAAGCACGATGCCACCTATAAGTTGTACATCATAATGTACCATGTTCCATTTAATAGGGGCACCTGCGGCATCCCAAGTGTTGGCATAAATAGCTTTGTTGCCATCAATAACCACATTTTTTTTGCGCACAGACAGTGCTTTATCAAAATCAGAAGCTGTTACTTCCAAATGCTCATTTTCGCTGAATCTTCTTGCAGTTTCTTTAACTACTGCAAATGCTTCCGGCAATATTTCAAGAAGAATATATTCAAGTTTGTCATTTCTTTCTTTTTCAAGATTATCAATACTTTCATATAGTTCATCTTTTCTAAGTAGGTCTTCATAGCCTAAAGTATCTATTTCTGCCGTTATAGCAGCAATTTCAGCATCAACTTCTGACAAATGTTCAGCAATACGTTGCTTAAGAATTGTAGTTTGCTCGCGAAGTTCATCATTGCTGATAGATTTTAAGCTTTCAAAATGAATGTTGATTTTATCAACTATAGGCCACAGTACTTTAATATCTTTTTCAGATTTGGTACCGAAGATCTTTGATAGTCCTTTAATAATGTTATTTAACATGTTGTTTTAGGGTAATATATAAAAGTGCAAAAATAAGTGATTAAGCTATTGGATTTTGCACCTTTTTAGCAAAAAATGAACCACTATTTATGTAATGACATTTTAACACTTGTTTTTAATTTGATGTTTACTGTATATAAGGTGTATGCATTTATTATTATAACTCTGATGAACAAGTTGTAGTGTATAATAATGAGCTTCCTTATAATATTGTAAGGTTTACGTCCATAAAATGATGACTTTGGATAGCTTTTAATTGTATCTTAAATGATTTAAAGTCAGCAAAATAAGAGAGAAATGAAAAAATATTAATTTTATTTAAGGGTTTTCATTAAATTTTAATGAAAAAGTTAAATTTCAATTTATTGAAAATTGATTTTCAGAAAGTGCTGATTTTAAAGGGTTTCGGTGATTTAAAAGCTTGAAATAGCTGTATTTTATGGGAGTTAAAATCAAAATGTTGATAAAACCCCCTGAAATTGGGGAAAACCAATTTCTTAAAAAATAATTGTTTAATCAATTTTTCTACTACTTTTGGTGCGTCAAAAATAAATATTATGAACAAAGCAGAACTAGTAGAAGCAATCGCTAACAGTGCACAGATCACTAAAGCAGACGCAGCCAGAGCATTAGATGCTACTGTAGAATCAATCAGCAAAGCCTTAAAAAAAGGTGACAAAATCAGTTTAGTAGGATTTGGTACTTTTTCAGTAACAAAACGTGCTGCAAGAACTGGTCGTAACCCACAAACAGGTAAAGCTATTAAAATTGCAGCTAAAAAAGTTGCTAAATTTAAAGCAGGTGCTACATTGTCAGCAACTGTAAACAAGTAATCAAGCTTTTAAACTTGAATTAAAAAGCATTCTCAATTGAGAGTGCTTTTTTTATGCGTTATATTTTTTATTAAATTTGCAGGTGCCTAAGAAAAAAATAAACAAAATTATAATCTGGCTTCTGGTGCCTGTGTTGCTTCTGGTTGCTACTGAAATAATTCTTCAGGCATGTTTTCCATTAACAGTTAGTAAGCCTGTTGCTCTTTCACCCCATAAAACCTATAAATTTATTAATACCGACAGCCGGCTTGATAAGAATGTTATTCATACAAGAAATTTTTATGGTTTAAGAGGCGATGAACCCGATACTAGTCTTATAGCTATTGTTGCAGTGGGAGGAGCCGGAACAGAATGCCGATTTATAAATGATGGAAAAGACTGGCCATCGAGACTTTCGGCACTGATAAATTCCGGATCTCGTAAAGTATGGTTAGGCAATGCCGGTATTTCCGGAGCAGGAATAGACGAATGTTATCATTTAACCACAACCACTATTGCTGAATTACATCCTGAATATCTGCTTGTAATGTCTGGAATGGAAGATCTGGAAGCTTCAGAAGAAAAGCAGGAGAAACATAATAAAAGTATCATGCAAAAGTTGATACTTCCTACAGTTATCAGCAGAGAAACAAAAAAAATTAAAAATGCGTCATTAATAAATACTGCAAGACTTTTGATTTTACCAGGCGCAGATACTTTGTACATGAGTGATGCAGCTATTTTAACAAGACTTAATAAGGAAGAAAAAAGTCTTGTTAACTATAAAAAAAACCTTGAAAAATTACTTGATTATTGCGTCAAAAATAAAATTAAACCAATCTTGATTTCTCAGGCTACTTTATTTGGGGATGAAACAGATCCGGTATCCGGTTCTTATTTAGGAAATCTCAAAATTGATAAAGATGTTAATGGTAAGTGTTATGCCATATTGCTAAAACAATATAACAAGATAAAGTTTGAAGCAGCTTCTAAATATGATTGTACTTTCATAAATCTTTCGGCCAGAATGCCGAAAGATTCAAGATATTTTTATGATGGCTTAAATTATACTAACGAGGGTTGTATAATGGTTGCCGATATAATTTATGATGAAATGAACGGAATAATAAAATAATTATTGA
>JACMRS010000223.1 GCA_014376345.1 Bacteroidia bacterium
GACAGCACAGTCAGATACAGCCACTTGGAATTTATTTTTCACAAAATACAGACCAGTTTGGAAATATTAATCTGATCAATAAAAATCTTGGTTTTAGCAAAGCAAGGCACTATGTTTTGTCATTTGATCACACGATAAATAAATATGCAAAATTTAAAACCGAAATTTATTATCAGGATTTATTTAACATACCTGTGAGTGCAAATAAAATGAACAGTTTTAGTACCATTAACCTGATAAACGGGTATCCTTCAGACAGTCTTTCTAATAAAGGAACAGGTTCAAATAAAGGCATTGAATTTTCTTTAGATAAATCTCTTAATAAAGGATTTTATTATCTGGCATCTGTATCAATATATGACAGCAAATATAAAGGCAGTGATGGTTTTTCCAGAAATACAAAATGGAATGGACAAACTGCATTTACACTGACTGCCGGAAGGGAATTGGAAGTACAAAGAAAAGGGAAGCAAAAGATTTTAGGATTCAACATTAAAATGATTCGTGCAGGTGGTTTTAGAGAAACGCCAATTAATACAGAAGCAAGCAAAGCCAAAGGTGAAACAGTAAATTATGACAACCGAGCTTTTGAAAATCAGATACCGGCATATTTCAGAACTGATATCAGATTAAGTATGAAAACCAACCATAAAAAATTTGTGGGAACACTGTCTCTTGACATTCAAAATTTAACAAACAGAAAAAACATTTATGGTAGATTTTACGATGCAAGAACAAGTTCAGTTAAAACGTATTATCAAACTTCTTTGATACCTGTTTTATCTTACAAGGTTGAGTTTTAATTGGTAAATTATGAATTGGTGCTCAGAAATATGATGGATTTTTATAATCCTAAAAACCATTAGAAACCAAAAGGGCCAACATTGCTGTTGACCCGATTGGCTACCTATGAAAACTATTAACCTCAATGCAAATATAGAGCAAAATATTAAAAACCTATATTTATTTTGAAATATTTTGAAATAATTTCTAAACGCTTGTTTTACAGCCTTTTAAAATTCAGTTTAAATAACTCTAATCAATAAAGTATTTTTGCTGCAATGCTTAGAAGTATATTTTTCCTGACCCTGTTATTTTCAAGTCTGATTAGTTACGGACAAACTCCTGCCAGTTTTATATCAACGCAATCTGCCTGGCAACAACATGTTGACTATAAAATAGAAGTGACGCTAAATGATGTAGACCATACTCTGAAAGCATTTGAAACCATTATCTAC
The DNA here is from genome assembly GCA_014376345.1 of Bacteroidia bacterium. Taxonomy (GTDB): domain Bacteria; phylum Bacteroidota; class Bacteroidia; order NS11-12g; family UBA955; genus JACMRS01. Next base: position 1,239 of record JACMRS010000223.1, read on the forward strand.
ACAAATAATTCTCCTGATATTCTTACCTATATTCCTTTTCATTTATGGCCGAATGCTTATGCTGACAACAACACTGTTTTTGCTAAACAGCTTTTAGCACAAGGTAAACTGGATTTTCATTTTGCCCCCGACAGTATGCGCGGCAATATAGCAGGACTTGATTTTAAAGTAGATGGCTTATCTGTAAAAACAGAAATTAACGAAGACATCTGTCAGCTTCAATTAAACAAACCTTTGATGCCCGGAGAAACCATATCGATTTCAACACCTTTTATAGTTAAAATTCCAGGTCAGTTTTCGCGGTTGGGGCATGTTGGTAAAAGCTATCAGATCTCACAATGGTACCCCAAGCCGGCGGTATATGATATTAATAAATGGCATGCCATTCATTACCTAGATCAAGGTGAATTTTATAGTGAGTTCGGGAGCTTTGAAGTAGCAATAACTTTACCCGGAGATTATACTTTAGCTGCTACAGGAATTTTGCAAAATGAAGAGGACAGGATGAGTAATTCCAAACCAACAAAAACACTTACCTGGAAACAAGACAGCATTCATGATTTTGCCTGGTTCGCTGCTAAAAATTTCATTGTCGAAACCGCGGAAGTTACTTTGCCATCAGGCAAAAAAATTAAAACCTGGTCTTACTCTTTGCCATCACCTGACGAGGAAAAAGACAAAAATAAAAAAAGCATCAATCAATCTATAGAGCAGGCCTTACTTTACTATTCTTCACGAATTGGTGATTACCCGTACAGCACAGCCACAGCGGTTATCGGACCGTTAATAGCAGGTGGCGGCATGGAATATCCAACTATTACAATTTGTCAGGATGATGATAAAGATGTTATAGTACACGAGGTTGGACACAACTGGTTTTATGGGGCGCTTGGCAGCAATGAACGCGATCATCCCTGGATGGATGAGGGATTAAATTCATATTATGAAATGGGCGCAACAAATCAGATGGAAATCAAGGAGCCTTTTAAATATCGAAGATTAAGTAAAAATTTGAATTATCAAAATACCTTTAATGAACATTACTTTTTGTACCTCTTTCAAGCCAGACTAAATGAAGATCAAGCATGTAATTTGACTTCAGAAGATTATTCCGAAATTAATTTTGGAGCTATTGTTTATTCAAAAACAGCTTTATTACTTAATTATTTATGCAATTACCTCGGACAGCCGCTTTATGATTCTTGTATGAAACAGTATTATAAAAA
>JACMRS010000224.1 GCA_014376345.1 Bacteroidia bacterium
CTTGTAACGAAGGGATTACGCCAATACCAAAATGCTTTTCAGTATTTCGTTGACCAAAAACACTAATCGCAAATAAAACTAAAATGATAGTTGCTAAATATTTTTTCATTATTCGAAATTGAGTGTTTTTACGAGTCTGTTAAATCGCCATAAAAGTAATGCTGCCGCTAAAGTAAGGCCTGCAATAAATCCTGTCCAGATTCCCTGAAGACCCCATCCAAGACCAATATTATGACCCCAAATTGTGGTGTTGAATGCCAGCAAAGCACTTCCAGGTATCATAAATATCCAATAAGAAACAAATGCAATCATCGATGGAATTTTAACATCTTTAATACCTCTGAGTAATCCTGCACCGACCGCTTGAAATCCATCACTAAGTTGAAAGAAAGCTGCAAAGATTAATAGCATTGATGAGAGTTCAAGTACAAAAGGTTCACTCGTAAACCAATGTGGAAGGTAGTTATTGAAAATAATAAATATCAATGCAAAAACTATTTCTGCGATAAAGGTTAAAAGTAGAATGGCATTACCCGAGCGTTTTACGCCAATTTTATCTTTAGCACCATAAGCGTTGCCGACCATAATACTTCCTGCAGCAGAAAATCCAGTAACTGCCATGTAAGTAACAGATGCCATAATAATTGCTATCTGGTGAGCGCCCATGTGTCTTGGACTTATCCAACCGGACATGGTAATACCCGCACTAAATGCTGCGATTTCAAAGAAGTATTGAAGTCCAACCGGCATACCCATTTTGAAAATGGTAAGTTCTCTACTGAATTTTTTAACAGTAACAGTTATATTTTTATAGATGGCTCTGAAACTTTTAGATTCTTCATCCCTGAGCATCCAGAATAATATGCCTATCAGCATAAATATCCTTGCAGATAAAGTTGCAAATGCCGGTCCAAGTGCTCCCAGTTTTGGAAAACCCCAAATGCCATTTATTAATAATTCATTAAGAATAATATTTAATGCAACTCCAATTAAAGTAATTGTCATCGCAGGCATGGTTCTACCGAGTCCGTCAAAGTATTGTTTCAGGACATTAAAAAATATCATGAAAGGAATACTGACATTAATTATTGCTAAAAAATCTGTGCTGGTTTTATTGACAATATCAGATTGTCCGAACCAATGGATATTATAAGCGAGAAAACTCATCAGCGCATATAAAATAATAGAGATAACGAATGAGAGTCTCATTCCGGACAGCATAATAGGGTAGCTTTGTGGTCTGTTACCTTCACCATCTGCAATTGCAATTAATGGTGAAATAGCAAATGTAACTCCGATACCCAGAATAATTATTGTCATGAAAATACTTGTGGCAAAGCCAACAGAACCTACAGCTTCCGCACCCACTACGCCTACCTGAAGTGTGTCAAAAAAGCCCATAAGTACCATTCCGAGTTGGCCGGCAATAATAGGAAGCGAAAGCTTTAGCGCTTGAGAAATGTATATTGAATAGCCTTTAAACGCACGAAGCATAGCTGCAAATCTAATGAATATGGCAGACATTTCAACCCTGGATATTGCCATATTTCATTCACATCATCACATCTGATTCTATTCAGATTACACCTGCCGGAAAATATGTTAAAAATAAATATTTAACACTCTGCTTCAAAAGCAAATTAACTCATGCTCTGTGAAATTTTTGTAGAGCGCGAATGAACTGACAGAACAGGGATTGATGAATGGTTTACAAGCTGCTGAGCATACGTTCCCATAAACAAACTGTTTGTTCCTTCTGTTTCTGTCATAATTGCAATAAGATTTGCTTTGTGTAATTCTGCAAATTTTATACAATCGTCTGCAACATTGTTACCATAGCTTTCAATAAATGAATTTTTAATACCTGATTCGTCAAGATAATTTTTAACCTGACTGGCATAATTGAAAAGTTTTTTGCGAATGTCTTCAGATTTATGTTTGCTTACAGCAAATACAATTACCTCCGAATTAAAGGCCTGAGCCAGTTCAGCTACAAAACCAATCTTCTGTCTTGTCTCTTCCGAATCATCTATTGGCATTAGCACTTTTTGGAAATGTCCTGCTGCTGAAGCACTGTCCTGCATAGTAATTACAGGGCATTTTGATGAACTGATTACTCTGAAAGCATTGCTTCCTATCCATAAATTTTGAAAACCTGTTACGCCATAGCTTCCCATAATAATCAAGTCTGCACTTATTTCAGTTTCAAGCTTTGTTATTTCTTTATGAATACTGCCTTTTCTTTCATAAAAATCAATAGCTATTTTTTCTTTTTCTGATTGAGCTTTAATATCCGCTTTTATCGCTTCTGTCAGATTGCTGTTCTCTCTTGCAACATAAACGGCTGAAAGCTTTGCATTAAATATTTTAGCCAGTATAATACCAGAATTAAGTGCCGTCCTTGCAGAAGCAGATTGTACGTAAGGAACCAGGATGTGTGTAAAGTGTTTCATGATCTGTGCGTTGTTTTAATTATAAACGAATTACGCAAAAAATAACCGATTTTCAAAATATTATTTTACTAATCCGCTTACCTGGTTAATAAAAGGGGTGTCAAAGAAATTAACGAAGCAGTGTTACAGTTCCTGTAAAATTGTACGTTTTGCCGTTAAGATATTTAAAAGAAATTCTGTACATATAAACTCCCTCCGGACATTTGGTGTCTTTATAAAGTCCGTTCCAGCCATTTAAAGGACTGTTACCCGTGTAAAGTTTTTCACCCCATCTGTTATAAATATCGAAATGAAAATCAGAAGCAACTTTTAATCCTTCAGTTTTAAAAATGTCATTTAATCCATCGTCATTTGGTGTAAAAACATCAGGCATAAACATACTGAAACCGGTAGGGTAAATATAAATGTCTTTTACAGTTGTATCTGCACAGCCGTTTACATTGCTTACCATCAGAATCACTTTTCCACTGAAAAGATCATTGATAATTATCTGAGTATCTTGTCCGTTACTTTTTCCTAAAGGAAAAACCCATGAATATTTATTAAAAGCATTAGCAGACCCGGCTTTAAAGTTTACTTTAACGGTATCAAGATTGTCGTCATTTATATCATAATTAAAAGTTGCATCCGGAATATTATAAATAACAGCGCCATTGTTTAGCGTTGTTGAATAGTCACATCCGAAAATATCAGTTACTTTCAAGTCAATATTGTAACCACCCGCACTGCCGTAATAATAAGATAAGGGAGAGCCGGTTGATTGTTTTCCATCTCCCATTTTCCAGTCAAAACTATTAATTGGATTTCCAGAAATCTGGGTTGCTTTTATAATTACTTTATCTCCAAGACATGCACTGTCACCAATAATATTAACTACTGGATTTTCATGAATTAATATTTTTCCTGCATCTGAATTTTCACAGCCTTCTTTAGTTTTTATTTTCAGAGTAACTGAATGATAACCGGGAATGTTGAATTTAACAGCATTCCTATCCGGCCCTGAAACGGGTATCAGATTGTCAATAAAATATTCAGAACTTATAACAGAATCTCCGGGCGCTGAAATATTTCCTTTAAAGCTAAAACTGTTGCCGGTTAAACATTGAGTGTCTTTATCCGCAATATATTTTACTGTTGGTTGAGCTAATATTTTAAAGGTTTTAGAAATGCTGTCTACACAACCGCCTGCTGCATTTTTAATCACTGTAACCTTGTATGTTGCAGCAATGTTACCCGTAAAATTTAAAGAATCTACAATTGATGTCTGAGTCTTATTATCTATGAACCATTTTATACTTTCCCCTTTTACAGTTGCTGTTTTAAATTTGAAATTATTTGCTTTGTAACACTGGATATCATCATTAACGGCAAGTGTCATAACAGGACCAGAAGTTACATTGAATGTTTTAATAATACTGTCATAGCACCCAGCGACATCTGTAACCCGCAATAAAATAGAATGTTTCCCGGTATCCGAAAATGAAAGAGAGGGCGAATTGTAATTGGTATCATTAGTAGAATTCCATGTCCATAAAGTAGAACCATAGGGACTTGAAAAAATGGATTTATTGTAAAAATAAAATTCATTATAAGAACTGCATTGGTCACTATCATTCATGCTGAAATTAGCTTTCGGACTTATTCCAACATAAACTGTTTTTGTTATTGAATCTGTACATCCGGCAAATTTGCTGCTTAGTGCAAGTTTCACTTTAAATACACCATTTGTAGAATATGATTTGACTACAGAATCTTTAATTGTGGAAGTTTTACCATCACCAAAATACCATTTATAGGAAAGGTAATTTCCTACAGAACTATCTCTGAAAACAAATGAATTTGATTTGTCGCATTGTATACTGTCATTGATAATAAAGTTTGCTTTTGGAACAGGAATAACCTCAACAAATTTAATAGCAGTATCAGAACAGCTATGTTTTGATTTGGCGATTAGTTGAACTTTAAATTCACCTTCTGTAAAATAACGTATATTTTTCATAGCAGGAGTTGTTCCTTTTTTGCCATTGCCCATATCCCAAAAAATGTCAGAGGTGTCACTGTCTATTTTTGTTGTGTTTGTGAAAGTCCACCTGGCTGTTGGCAGACAACTGATAGAATCGCTGCTTAAAGTAAAATCTGCTGCTGGAGATGGCCAGATATTTGTTTGATTAAAAGCGGTATCCATACAATTGTGATCACTAATTGTGATGTGTTTAAATGGACGGGCAATGTTTTTGTTAGATGGATTATATGTTAGAGATTTATAAAGAACTCCTGAATCGCTGATGGCTGTAGAATTGTCATCAAAAATCCATTTTACCTTTTCTATTTTTCCTACTGTTATTTGTGAGCTGTCATAAAATCTTATTTCTTCACCTGAACAATAAGTTGAATTAAAAGGAAATGAAAATACTTTTGCCTGAGGGTAAATCATTACTTCATTTGTTATTCTGGTTTTACAACTCGGTGTGTAAATATCAAAATATACTTTATATTTTCCAGGCATTGGAAAATGTACCTTTAGTTTTTCTACATCATAATAGGTTCCAACATTTGGTATTACCCAAACCTTAGTAAGAAGGCTGCTTGATTTAATAGCAACTGAGTCACTAAATTCAAATTGGTTATAACGGTAACAGTTTCGAGTGCTGTCAATATTAATATTTGAAAATATGCTGATTCTTTCGAATAATGAAGAATCTTTAAATTTGCAATAGCCGGAAGTATCAGTGGCGGTTACCCATATTTTCCCCGGAGTAAAGGATTTAAAACTTTTACCTGTAGTGCCGTCACTCCATTTAAAGTTATCGAAGAATATATTACGTTCTTCAAAAATTACCGTATCATTTCCACATCCAATTTTATCTGTAAGAGGGTTAAAAACCGGCCAATTAATTGAAATCTTTTTTGAAAAAGAATCTTTTACTCCTTTAAAGTCTTCAGCAACTGCTTTAACGATATAATCACCAAGTAAAGTGTATGTATGATTTACCGGATCACCAACGGCGGTTTGTCCGTCCCCAAAATACCAGGTTACTTTTTTAAGATTCTTATCAGATTTCGCCTTAAAATGTTTGTATATCTTTGTGTTTTTGCAGTCTAAACGCAAGGTTGAATCTTTAAATTCAAAGTCAAAATTCGGAAGGTTAAATCCTGCGAGATATAAATATGATTCATAATATCCTAAACCATAACAATAAGCAAGGTGACCATCTGAGCATTCTACCATGTGCTGGCCGAGCTGAAGTTTAATTTTGGCGTAAGAATATTTTTTTGCACCTTGAAATAAGAGAAATTCTGAAGAATCTATCTTAATGTTATCCAGGTAAACATTATTCTTGGAAGTTGTTTTAATTATAATATTTACAAAATGGTCTCGAAGGTTTCCTGAATTTACAGTGCTGAATAAGGATCTTTCACCAAAATATTTAGCACTCAGACAGGTTACCATTGAAGGATCTCCATAACTGGCATTATAATAGCCATTGCATCCGGCGCCCTTCATAAATTGTAAACAATGAAATTTTTTATCTCCGGAAATGTAAAGAGCAGTATCTTCAGAATTAACATTGAGCTCCAATGGTTTTTTGCGTGAAACATTAGAATATAGCTTGCCGTTTACCTTAATATTTGTAAAAGTGTCAATTGGAACAATTCTCACATAATAGCCATTTCTATGTCCAAAATGCGGTGAAACAAGATATGAAGTATCTAAAACTTCCTCGGGCATCACCTGTTCATATTGGTGATCACAGGCTCCGCATGGATATGCTGAGCACTTATCTCCACTGAACATCACAAGCTTTTTATTATTTGTAACCTGAACAATTGATCCGGTCATAGAACTGCCCAGTAATTGGTAAACTTCTCCTTGATTTAACAGGATTGAAAATTTAACTCCGGCTGGTTTTCCTCCATTGGTGTTTGAAATGGGAGTAATGTCAATTTGTGTGGAATCTTCATTAGCAACAAGTAAAAATGCATTGCTGTTATAAGTACTGGCCGGATGGCCACTGATATATTTGGGACTTCTGGGAATGTTAGAAATAGGTAGTACTATGCTGGCATCAGTGGTAGCATATAATAAATTCATAGCCGATAAAGACACCGGGAAATCAGAAGTAACTACGATCCCTTTTTTTTCGATTACCTCTGTAGTATTTATATAGCCCAGATGTAGAGGAATAGAAACTGCAATTACACTGTCTTTAGGTACGAAGTAAGAGGCAGAATATGATTTTAAAGGAATTCTTACAACGACTTTGCTATTTGTAGAAGCAGAAATATAAATTCGAAGTGAATCTTTTTTCCCTGAATATGTAGAGTCAAAATTACCCATAAACCCAAGCCAGAATTCAGTCCCTGAATTAGTTTTCTGGGCTGAAAGATTGAGTGAAGATAAAAATAACAATAATATCAGTAGGGGTCTAGCCATTCTTTTTCTTAAATTCTATGCAAACAAATATAATGAAAAGCTATCCATTATTTTAACATGTCAGCATTTAATTTATTAAATGGCTATATTTCAAGCTGTTATATTTTTTGAAATTTATTTGAAAGATACCTGAGATTTTATAAACTACTACCTTAAAAGTGTCACAGTTCCTGAAAAATTATAGCTTTTTCCATTGGTATGCTTAAAGGAAATTCTATACATGTAAACACCTTCCGTACATTGAGTACCCATGTAATTGCCATCCCAACCTTTTCCAGGATTAACTTCTGTGAATACAAGGTCGCCCCACCTGTTAAAAATCAACATTTTATAATCTGAAATTGATTTTACAGAAGAAGTTGAAAATTTATCATTAAGTCCGTCATCATTTGGAGAGAAAGCTGTTGGAATATAAACACTGAAATCTGCAGGAAGCAAAAGAATATATTTTTCAGATGTATTTACACATCCGTATTGGTTTTTAATTGTAAGTTTTGCATAACCATCAATTGTTTCTGTTATATTCAGAATCGTATCAGATCTGTTAGCATTGCCAAATGGAAATTGCCAAGAATATTTAGATAACGAATTAATGGAGTTTGCTTTAAACAAATATTGAACTGTATCTCTGATTCCTGGATTTAAAGCATAACTAAATGATGCATCGGGCAAAGGATAAACCACAGCACCTTCACTGATATTTAAAGGGATATTGCATCCATGTGCATCTGAAGCTTTTAAAGTAATATCGTAACTTCCTGCAGAAGGGTATTTATATTTTCCGGCATCCGGTCCCGAAGCGGATTCTCCATTACCAAATTCCCATTGCCATTTTTTAATCGGATCTCCGGTTAACTGGATTGTTGTGAAAATACTGCTTTCCCCCAGACATGTTGTATCTCTTTTAAGGGCTAATTCTGGTTCTTTAAGTACAACAAGTTTTTTAATTGAACTATCAATACAACCGTTTTCTGTTACAAATTCATAAACTACTTTGTAGGTGCCGGGAGTAGGGAAGGTTGTATTTGGATAATCTGGACCACCCGCAATAATTTTATCGTTGATTTTAAAGATTGAATTACTTATTTTATCTTTATCGGCATAAGCTTTTGTTTTAATATCAAAAGAATTTGAAGAATAACAAAGAGTATCGTAATTGCTTGTGATTTCAGCAATTGCTGCAGGTAAAATTTCAATTTTTTTAATCAAAGTGTCAATGCAACCATTAACTCCTGTTTTGATAAATTTTATTTCTTTTACACCTTCAGAAAGTGAATTTAATTTAATTTTATCAGTATTTGAAAAAAGTAATTTTTGATCAACTTCCCACTTATTTTTTTCGCCAGTATCCATTTGTGCATCAATTGCAAAATAGTTGTTTTTGTTGCATTGTAAAGTATCATTAACTGTCACATCAAGAAAAGGCATTTTTAGAGTGCTTATCCATTTTGTAATGCTGTCAGAACATCCGATAGGATCTTTAATAGTGAGAGTGATCTTTTGTTTGACAACATTCTGATTTTGCAAAGTCAACGATTTTTTAACAAAATTTGTATCTGTTAAACCATTGACATTCCAAAGAGTTTTGGTGCCATTAACATACCTTTCCGAAGTGTTAGTGAATAAAAATAAATTTCCTTTGATACATTGTTCACTGTCATTAATTGTAAAATCAGGTACGGGAGTTTTGTTAATTAAAATAATCTGTTCATTTGAATCAGGTTTACATGCAGAAAAAGTGCTGTAAACTTTTAACTTGATTTTAATTTTTCCAGTAGTTGTATAATGAACCGAATCAATATTCTGAGCAATTGATTTTTTACCATTTCCATATTCCCAAGAATATTTCATGTATTTGCCAACCGACTTATTAGTAAAATTATAAAGATTAGTTCTGTCGCATTGAATGCTATCTCCTATTTTAAATGCCGCATCCGGCGCGTTAACAATACTGAAAAACTTTTCTATTGTATCTGCACAGGCAAATTCAGTAGTAGCATAAAGAGTTACTTTATACCTTCCCTCAGCATTGTATTTAATTTTATTAAGTGATCTTGTCGTGCCTGTAGTTCCATTGCCAGCATCCCATTTAAAATAAATCGTATCAAGTGATTTTTTTCCATTGTTTATACTCCAGTTATAAGGCACAGAATCTTTAACATCAGGAGTGGTATTTGTAAAAGTCCATTCCGGGTTTTTTACACATTGCAGTGTGTCTTTGTCATTTACAAAGTTTGCTACAGGTGTTGGCCTCATGTATATCTGATGTGTAACAGTATCCTGACAATTATGGTCTGAAATTGTGATATAAGTGAAAATTCGGGCAGCAACTCTCTTGTTATAAAACATTTTTTTATGAGTAATGTTTGAGTCGCTGATAATTGATGTTTTATCGAAAAAAATCCATTTGACTTTTTTTATTTTTCCTGAGACGATTTGAGAGCTATCATATAATTTTATAGTTTCACCGGAGCAGAAAAAATTGTTATCCGGTTTGGGAAATACTTTTGCATTTGGATAAATACCAATTGTATTTTCAACTTTAATTTTACAATCTTTAGCGTAGTAATCAAAATAAACTTTATACTTTCCTGTATCTCTGAATTTAACGTTAAAATTTACTTTATTATACCAGATATCGTAATCGGGAATGATCCATGCTTTTAATAATGGCTGACCGGAAATACGCGACGAATCATCAAATTTGATGGTGTTGATTCTGAGACAATTTTTTGCTGAATCAATAATCGGGTTGGCACGCATCACTGTTCGTGAGAACCATGCTGAATCGGAAAATTTGCAGTTGCCGGAAATATCTGTTGCAGTAACTATTACTTTACCGGGATCATATAAAGAATAAGATTGTTTTTTTATTTTATTTGCCCATGTAATATTTTTAAAATACGGATCACGAACTGTAAAAAATGCTGAATCAATACCGCAATCTGTTCTGTCTGATACTGGATTAAATAATGGCCATGATGCAGAAACTGTCCTGATGAAAGTGTCTTTATTTCCCAGATTATCTAAACTGTATGCTTTCACAACATAATTTCCTGTGCCTGAGTAAGTGTGGTTTACAAGTGTTCCTGTCCCTGTATAACCATCTCCAAAATCCCAGTTCACTTGTTTTAGACCAACCGTAGACAATGCCCTGAATTGTTTATAAATCAGTTTATTTGCGCAATCTGTTTTTACTAACGAATCTGAAAATGCAAAGTCTGGATATTGCGTTCTGAATGCAGCAGAAAAAGCATAAGATTCAGTGGATCCCATTCCATAACAAACAGCAATATGGCCCTTAATACATTCTATTAAATGATTTCCCGGATTAATTTTCAAGGCGGCATAACTATAGCCGGCATAATTTGAAAATGATCTGAATTCACGGTAATCTATTTTAACATTGTCTAAATAAGCTTCATTTTCAGATCCTTTTTTAACAATGATATTTACAAAGTGATCCTGAATGTTAAATGAACCCATAGTGCTGAACCGACTTGTTTCGCAAAGTCTTTTATGACTGACAATTGCAACAAAGGACGGATCTCCGAAAAGGTTGTTAAAATAACTGTTACAACCACTGCCATAGAGATTTTGGAAACATTGAAATTTTTTGTTTCCGCTGATATAATTTCCTGTTTCTGAAGTAACTAAAATCTGTAAAGGTTTTTTTCTTGAAACATTTTTATAAAGTATGCCATCATATCTTATATCTGTCGCGGTATCTAAAGGCACAATCCTGAGGAAATATCCTGCCTGAGCAAGAAAAGGTGTAATTAAATAAGAAGTGTCAAGTAATGTTTCCGGAAGCAGTTGTTCATATAAATGACCCATTGAGCCGCAAAGAAGTGCACCATTGCGATTGCCGCTGAAGACAGCCAGTCTTTTTTTATTAGTAACCTGTATCAGTGTACCACTTAAATTGATTCCCTCAACCTGATAAACTTCTCCCCGGTTAAGGGTTAATGAAAAGGGAATATTAATTGGCTTGCCGCCTTTTGTAAACCCGGTTGGTGTGCATGTTATTTTCGTATTGTCTTCACCTGCTACCAATACAATGTCATCATTGGGACCATCTAAATTTGAAGACACATACAAAGGTTGTAAAGGAATAGATGACCAGGGTAAAATAATAGTGCCATCAGTAGATTCACGCATATTGTGCATGGAAAATACCGAAACAGGAAGAACAGAAGTTAGTAAGATGCCTTTTTTATCTACAGCTTCAAAAGTTGAAATATAGCCTAAATGCAGCGGTATAATAACCATTACGGTAGAATTGTTTCCTACAGAATAGCTTGCTGAATAATTTTTATTGGGAATACTGACTTTAAAGGAAGTGGCTTCTGCAGCACTTATGTAAAGTTTAAGAGAATCTTTAACCTTATTTAAAATTGTATCGTTATTGCTAAGATATGAGAGCCAGAATTCAGTACCCGCAGAGGAGTTCTGCGCCTTTAAGGCGAATGAAAATGAAATTAAAAATAAAAGAGTTAATGCTCTTTTCATTCTTGCTCAAAATATTAGTAATCAAATATAAGCAAAAATACGATTAAACCAAAAATTGTGGAATAAATATTACAATGTGTTAAAATGTTTTTCCCAAAGATCCTGAATGATACCATCCTTAAGACTCTGAAAAGGTGCCATTACTTCATCGACTCTTGTTTCGCTGAAAATATCCAGATAAATACGGCCCGCAATATCAATTACTTCGGCTCTGTCAGGATTCAGTTTTAAATGATAAACTCTTTCATGCTGGTCCATTGCTTCGATATCTTCCGTTAATTCTCTTAGCTTTTTTAACTTAATAAATCCAAATTCCGAAACATTTGCAAGCTCACAAATTTTATGAATATTGCCACCTGTGCCAACACCTTTTAAGTTGGGAATCCAGCTAATATGCTCCTTTAACCACAAATGCATGTCTGCAATGTCTTTTGTTTTTATTTTTTTCTCTCTTATTCTGACAGTTCCAATATTAAAACTTCTTGCAATTACCGGTTTGTTGTCCTGAATTAAAGTAAGTTCAGTACTGCCACCACCAACGTCTACATGAAGGAATGTTTGTTTTTTGGGAAGTAAATGAATAAAAGAGTTCATGATCAAACTTGATTCTTCATTTCCTGAAATAATTTCTATTTCAATGCCGGATTCTTTCTTGATTTTTTTTATTAGCTCTTTAGAGTTTTTTGCATCCCTCATAGCACTGGTAGCGCAAGCCCTGCAAACATCTACATTGTAAATATCCATCAGCAATGCAAATGCTTTTATAGCTTTTTCCAGAAGTTCAGATTTTTTTTTACTGATTTCTTTTGTACTGAAAACATCATCACCCAACCTTAATGGTAACCTCGTAAATTCGACCTTTTTCCACTCGGGTTTTAAAATTTCCAGATCAAGTGGTCGTGCTATTAAAAGCCTGACTCCGTTGCTTCCTATATCAATTGCTCCGAATTTCATTACGGAAGCAACCTCCCGTAAGAACGTGGAAAAGGAATACTTTCTCTGACATGTTTTAATCCGCAAATCCAGGTTACTATTCTTTCCAGTCCTAGTCCGAAACCTGCATGCGGGACACTGCCATATCTTCTAAGATCCAGATACCATTCAAATGCTTCCATTGGAAGCTCATGCTCATTTATTTTATCAATCAGAAGTTTTTCATCTGTTTCCCTTTCTCCACCACCTACTATTTCACCATATCCTTCAGGTGCTAATACATCTACACCTCTTGCAAACCTTGGATCTTCAGGGTTTCTTTTCAAATAAAAAGCTTTTACTTCATGTGGCCAGTCGTAAACCATAATCGGCTTATCAAACAATCTTGTAATTACAGTTTCATCGCTTCCGCCCAGGTCATTGCCATATTTAAATGTTCTGGCACTTTCGAGCCATTGCGGTATGTTCCTTTGCTGTTCTTCCAGATCTTTCAATGAGCTTTTTAGTTGCGCAATTTTATTCTGGTTGAAATTAATTTCTCCTTTTTTTATGCCGGGCTGTGCAATTTTAGTTTCGCGTTCTGTTATTTCAGCCTGAGTTGATAATATTGAAGACTCAATAACTTTCAGATCTTCTTCAAGTGTTTTAATACTGTTTTTTCCATTGACATCCTTTTCACCTTTAATGATAGCAACAGCTTCATCATAAGTTAAACGGGGAAAAGTATCAAGACTGGTTTGAAGAACTGCAGTATCACGCTCAATTATAGTAAGTTCAGGTTGATTTGCTTTTAAGACTTCGCCGATCACAAACTGAAGAAATTTTTCAATAAGATCCATATTCTGGAAAATATCATAAAATGCCATTTCGGGCTCAATCATCCAGAATTCAGAAAGGTGTCTGCGTGTTTTAGATTTTTCAGCCCTGAATGTTGGTCCGAAAGTATAAATTTTACCCATCGCCATCGCCATTGCTTCTCCATAAAGCTGTCCACTCTGACTTAGATAAGCGGGGTCACCATAATAATCAGTTTCAAATAAATTACTTGTGCCTTCGCAAGCATTGCCGGTAAATATAGGCGCATCCATTTCAACAAAACCTTCTTGCTGAAAAAACCTGTGAATGGCAAAAATAATTGTATTACGGATTTTCATAATGGCCCATTGTCTCTGACTTCTAAGCCAAAGGTGCCTGTTATCCATCAGAAACTCGATGCCATGTTCTTTTTTAGCAATTGGATAATCCATTGCATATTGAAAAACCTTTAAGTCTGTTACCTGTACTTCAACACCTCCTGTTTGCCTTTCATCCTTAATTACATTTCCTGTCAGTGTAAATGAACTTTCGAGTGTCAGTTTAGAGGCTGCGGCAAATATTTCCGGACTCACTTTAGATTCATCAACAACACATTGACAAATCCCCGTACCGTCTCTCATAACAAGGAAAACAAGTCCTTTGCTTTCGCGCTTGTTGGCAGCCCATCCGCTTAATGTGACCGATTGGTCGATAAATTGTAATAGATTTTTGATATACATACTTTATATTCGTGCAGTAAAAAGCAGCGCAAAGTTAGGCATTTACATTTTGAAAATAAGTATTTGAAAACGAGCGGAAATATAATTATTCTTTAATATGCTAAAACAGTCACTTAGTCAAAGATTGCTGCAAAAATTATCACCGCAGCAGATCCAGTTTATAAAGCTTTTGCAACTCACCACTGTAGATTTTGAGCAAAAGCTTGAAGAAGAACTTCTTGAAAATCCATCTCTTGAAAAAGGACCTGAAGAAGAGCTTCCGGGAGAAAAATCTACTGATGATTTCAATAATGAAGAAAGTCTGAATGATGATTTTAATGATGAAGAAAAAGTATTTGATAATGACGATTTCAATGTAAATGAATTTCTTACCGGTGATGAGGACAATGCCACTTTCAGACTAAATGAAGATTATGGTAGCGAAGAAGAGCGCAAGGAAATGCCTGTTGCTTACCAGCAAACTTTTTATGATTCTCTGGTAGATCAGGCCAATTCTAATTTCCGGGATAAAAACCTGGTTCTGGCACTTCATATTATCGGAAATCTTGAGGAGGATGGTTATCTGAGGCGAGATTTGACAATGATTGCCAATGATCTTGCGTTTACAGAAAATATTCAGACTGATGAAGATGAGCTTGAAAAAATTCTGATAAAGATTCAGAATTTTGATCCTGTAGGAGTAGGAGCGAGGTCGTTGCAGGAATGTCTGCTTTTACAGCTTTATAAAAAAGATCTTGGAGGAAATAAATCTCTTGACCTTGCTGAACTTATTATTTCTGAGCACATGGAAGCGTTTAGCAGAAAGCATTACGATAAAATAAAAAGTTCTCTGAAAATTAATGATGAGGAACTTAAATCTGCTGTAGCTGAAATTACTAAGTTAAATCCAAAGCCCGGCCAGAGTCAGTCTTCCAGCAGGTCGCATTATATTACCCCGGATTTTACAGTAACAAATGAAGATGACAATCTGACGGTTACATTAAATTCAAGAAATGCTCCCGAACTCAGAATCAGCAGGTCTTTTGTTGAAACACTTCAGGCTTATGAAAAATCCAATAAGGATGATAAAAAATTAAATGAAAGCGTTCAGTATATCAGGCAAAAACTTGATGGCGCCAAATGGTTTATAGACAGTGTTAAGCAAAGACAGCATACACTAACGGTAACTATGAATGCAATTGTTGAATTTCAACGAAAGTTTTTTCTGGAAGGTGATGAATATTCTCTGAAACCTATGATTCTTAAAGATGTTTCAGATAAAGTTCAGCTTGATATTTCTACAATCAGCAGGGTTGCAAACAGCAAATATGTTCAGACAGATTTTGGTATATTTCCATTAAAGTTTTTCTTTTCTGAAGGTGTTAAAAATGAAAATGGAGAAGAAGTGAGTAACAAAGAAGTTAAGAAAATATTGAGTGATGCTGTATTAAATGAAAGTAAGGTAAAACCTTTGACTGATGAGGCATTAATGGATATGTTGAAGGAAAAAGGTTTTTCAATGGCCAGGCGAACAGTTGCAAAATACCGTGAACAATTGAATATACCAGTAGCCAGAATGCGTA
>JACMRS010000225.1 GCA_014376345.1 Bacteroidia bacterium
ATGTCTGTTTTTATCAACCAACATACTATTAATCACAATAATCCGTTAAGTTTGTTTACCAATTATGAAATACATATTTTTCTTACTTTTATTTGGGTCTGTCATTCAGGCTAATGCTCAATGTCGCTATAAAATCTCAGCGCTCGAAGTTGGCGCTCGTGCTAACAATTATTATGAGAGCGGTTATTCAGGTTTGTCAACTTTTCAGGATAATGCAAAAGAACCGATTCAATATTCGGGCTATGGTTACAATGTTAGTTCTCAAGGACTTCACCAATTTGGAAGTTTTGGAATTTATCTGCATTTGTCCAGATTTATTAATGACACAGTTTTTAATCCAAATAGAAAATTGAGAATTGGTATATCTGCCTCAAGCGCAGGACATGGAATCTCGGGCTTTAAAGATATCGGAAATTATATTGACACTTTTACTAAAGCGGGTTTTAATTATTATCATAGTTATACCATTCTGTCTTTAGATATTTCTACATTGAGGTATGGTAAAATATTCTGGAAAAGATTCAGACCGTTTGCAGGTATTGGAATATCACCCGGAATGAGTCTGTCATCAAAAGGTGAGTTTATAGCAGACACTGTTTCTCACGGACGATTTATGTATAATGGAACCAGCTATTATTATACTTCCAGTAGCAGTGCAGGAAAAGATTACGCTGTGAAACCATTGGTTTTTGTTTCTGCATACATTCCCATCGGATTAAATTTCAGGCTTTCCAAAAGATTAGATTTGAATTTAGAAAGTCGATTAAATCTGAATATGTATCATGTTAAATCTACCACATTCAATACTTGTTTTAGTATCATGTTTTCTGCAGCTTATAAATTATTTTAAATTTTGAACTCAAACTCAGCTATGAAATATTTTTTTGTCTTATTATTTTTGGGTGTTGTAATTAATGCAAATGCTCAACATCGCTATAGAATTACTGCCTTGGAAGGTGGAACACGCTATAACAATGAGTTTGTAAGAAATCATCCATCACTTTCCACAATTCAAGATAACGCTAAAATGCCTGTCTCTTTTTCAGGTGAAGGTTACATAATAAGTTCTCAAGGCTTTCAACAGGATATAAGTTCAGGGATATACCTTCATTTATCCAGATTTATTAATGACACAACTTTCAATCCCAATAGAAAATTGAGAATTGGAATTTCAGGTTCAAGTGCAGGTATAGGTGTATATGGTAAAAAACAAAGCGGAAATATTATTGACACTTTTTCTGAAGCAAGATTATCTTATGTTCATAGCTATAATATCCTGTCACTTGATATAGCAACATTGCATTTTGGTAAAATATTCTGGAAAAGATTCAGGCCGTTTGCGGGTGCAGGCATTTCTCCAGGTATAAGTTTGAATTCGAAGGGTCGGTTTAGTTCTGATACTACAAATTCAACTTCATTTATATTTAATGGCCGTCGATATTATGATTTTTCAATAAGTACTTCAGATAGAGAATACGCACTTAAACCTTTGATTTACCTCTCTGCATACATTCCCATCGGATTAAATTTCAGAGTTTCAAAAACTTTAGACTTAAACCTGGAAAGCCGTTTAAATATTAATATCACTCATATTAAAACTACAGAATTTAATACCGGTTTCAGTGTGATGCTTTCGGCAACCTATAAATTATTTTAAATTTTAAGGTTAAAGCTTTTTCGCTTCATTCCAGAAACCATCCATTTCGCCAAGCGTCATGTCTTTCAAATCTTTGCCTATTTCAGCTGCTTTTTCTTCAATGTAATTGAAACGCTTAATGAATTTTTTATTGGTCTTCTCCAATGCATCATCAGGATTGATATTTTCAAATCTGGCATAATTTACAAGTGAAAAAAGTAAATCTCCGAATTCTTCTTCTCTTTCTTCTGCAGAAATACCTTGTTTAAACTCGATAATTTCCTCTTCAACTTTATCCCAAACCTGCTCCTTGTTTTCCCAGTCGAAACCTACATTGGCAGCTTTTTCCTGCATTCTGTAAGCCTTTACAAGCGCTGGCATACTTTTAGGAACACCGGCAAGAACACTGTTCTTCTTCGGTCCTTTTTCTTTCAGCTTTATCTGCTCCCAGTTGCGGGTAACAGTATCTGAATCTTCAGCTTTTACATCACTGTAAATATGTGGATGCCTTCTGATTAATTTTTCACAAAGCGAATTAATAACATCCTCAATATCAAACTGGTTTTTCTCACTTCCGATTTTACTGTAAAATATAATGTGCAATAAAATATCACCAAGTTCTTTTTTAATTTCTTCAGAATCATTGTCAAGAATAGCATCACTTAATTCATAAGTTTCTTCTATTGTCAAATGCCTCAGACTTTCAGTTGTTTGCTCCCTGTCCCACGGACATTGAGCACGCAACTCATCCATTATTTTTAGGAGCCTTGCGAAAGCTTCAAGTTTGCTGTCAGTAGTTCCCATTAATTTAATTGAGGTTTAGAAGAATTACTTTCAAAAAAATAAGAATAATCCTTCATCACTTTACCAAATACAAATTCCTGGATCTGTAAAATTTCTTTAGCATTATTGTTTACAAAAGCGTAGTAATTGTCACGCTCATAAGGCAGCGGTAAACCATTTTCATCTTCTTTTGTGTAAGTGTCAATCTGTATCCCTTTGTGATAAATTGCCATTATTGTTGTTTTGCCGGTTTTGTCTGTCAGACTGATAATGACATAGGGTTTTGTTTTATAAATGGAATCTATCTGAAAAGCAGAAAGATTAAATGGAAAATCATCATAAGAAAGACTGGTAAACTGGTTGAGGTAAGCTTTTAAAATATTCTTATTAATTGCAATATTTTCCGGTCCGTTTAAAGGTAAAATTGCAGGTCGGGGGCCTGTATTGTCAATCTCGAATGAACCCTGAGGAGTTTCCAGCCATTCTACTCTTATTTTTGCAATGTTTTCTGAAATATCAGAGAAAACTTCTTTTGAGCGCCATAGTTTTTCATCGGTACGGAAATAAGGTGTTACATAACCGTTCCAGCCCGGAATATGAATAATATAAGGCGTTTTATCATCCTTAATATACATCATTGTTCCAAGCATGTCTTCAGTAGAACTGCCTACATAAAGCGTTTTATATAATGTGCCCTTTTTATAGATTTCAACTTTTCTGCCATTCAGAATTAATTCTTTCAGAACAACCTCCATGTTTTCTTTTCCGACAGGTGATTTAATTTCAATATTGTGAAGGACACTCAAAAGGCTGCTTACTTTATAAGAACCGGCGTCAAATTTATTGTTAATCCGCCACACACCATTTGGCTGTTTTATCAGAGTAGCATTTCCTGAATTGTCGTTATTTGAAATAAAAATTTTGTCGATACTCTGTGTGTCTTTAACGCCATATTCACTGAGCTTTGGATCCATAGTTGAAAGAGAATTTCTGCGCACAAGCAAATATGCAACAAGTGATACCACAAGCACAGACAGAAGGATAACCGTTCTTTTATTCATGATGCAAAGTTAAGTCTGTTTTTTAATTATTAATGATGGATTTACAAAAGGGTAATTCGCGGGATTAATGGTTGCAACTGCAGCTGCCATGCATAAAACTTTGTGTTTCTTCATGCCATTCAAATGCCTGACAGCTTTTATTTCTGTCAAACCAAAATTCAGGTTTTCTTGCCCATAAACTGTTTTTAGATTCGGTATTAATGCATTGCATTGTTGCTGCATTAAACAGCCAGCCGTTGATCATCACATAACTTATTGATTGCGTAAAAGTTATTGAGTCAAGAGGATTTTTATCCATGATCATCAGGTCGGCATATTTGCCCGGTTCAATACTACCCAGCTGCTCACCCATTCCAATGTACTGAGCACCGTTAATAGTGGCAACTTTAAGAGCATTGTGATTGCTCATGCCGCCTTGTGTCATCATCTGCATTTCCCAGTGTGCACCAATTCCCTGAATCTGACCGTGTGCACCTAAATTGACTTTCACGCCGCTGTCTGCAAGCATGCTGCAGGCTTTTGCATTTTCTATGTGGTTGAATTCATTATCCGGTGCCATCGTTCTTCTTCTGCTTCTGCTGTCAATTAATGCGCGGGGATAAAATTTAAGCAGTTTTTCATTTTCCCAGACATTCGTTTTCTGATAGAAATAATTTTCACCCCAGATACCACCATAAGAAACTATTAGTGTGGGTGTATAATGCACCGTTGTCGCAGACCAAAATTTCGAAACGTCTTTATATAAAGGCGACACAGGAATTGAATGTTCAATGCCCGTATGTCCGTCAGCAATCATACTCATATTGTGTTGAAAATGTGAACCTCCTTCGGGCACTACCAGCATGTCTAATTCTCTCGCAGCCTGAAGTACCTGCTGCCTTTGATCACGTCGTGGCTGGTTGTAACTTTTAACTGAAAATGCACCCAGTGCTTTAAGTCTTCTTAAATGCATCCTGGCATCATCAAGCGAATTAATTACAGCTTTGAAATCAGTTTCAGCACCATATAAAATTGTTCCGGTAGAAAATAATCTTGGTGCTACAATAGTACCGTTTCTCTGCATTTCAGCCTGCGAAAAAATCATTTCACTGTTGTTGCTTGGATCGTGTGTTGTAGTAATGCCATAAGCAAGACTGGTATAATAACTCCACTGTTTCTGAACGCTCATACCTGAAGCACCTGCTCCAATATGTGCATGCACATCTACCAGTCCGGGCATGATGGTTTTGCCTGAACAATCCATAACTTTCATACCTTTAATTTCTTCATCAGAAGGCGCGCCGGCACCTGTTTTCACAATCTTATTCTGATTAATTATGATATAGCCATTCTCTATAATTTCATCACCTTTCATAGTGATAATTCTCGCATTAGTAAACACCATGCTTTTTGAAGGCAGGTCTGATTTAAATTCCAGTCCGATTGCAATACCTTTTTTACTCAGGTCGGGCAAACTGTCGGGAGCGCCGGGAAGAAATTTAAAGCAATCTTTTAATGGAATGCTGAAATATGTTGAACCGATACTGTAGTTTACAAATTTGCTGTCACTATTCCAGTGAAGGAAATTGCCGGCATCTTTACTTATTTTGTAAACAGGAAATGTTTTGGTTCCGCTGCTGATGTCAACGCTGTTTCCTGTCTTTGGAAATGCCGCAACATAAGCATTAAATAATTCGGTAAATGCTACCCAGTTATTGTCAGGACTGACACTGATTTGTGTGGCATATTTAGAGGTGAAATGAATCCTTTCATCGCCGCCTTTCAGGTCACAGCTTTTTAATGCTTTCTGATCACCTGAAGATGAAGCAAAAAACAATCTGTCACCAGTGTTATTGTATTGAGGATGAGCGCCATCATCCCTTACTTTAGTGGCTTTGCCGCCACTTGAAGGCATAGTATAGATCCCTGTTTCTGTGCCATAATTAAAACCGGTAACTTCATTTCCGCTTCCTTTTCTATAAGCAATATTTTTACCATCCGGACTTACAGCCGGTGAAAAATAATATCCGGGTTCTGTTGTGATTTTCGTGTATGTTTTAAGACCAGTATTTAATTTTACAACAGCGCCTAGTAAACTGTCATTCCACGTGATAAAATAGATGTTTTTTCCATCGGGAGAAAATGCAGGTTCGTACTCAAAATCAATACCTGTGGTAAGTCTTTCCGGAGTGCCTGAAGGCAAATTCTTTTTGTATAAATAGCCGGCAGCATTAAAGACAACCATCTTTCCATCAGGACTGGTAGTGATCTGTCTGATAGATTTCGATTCAAATTTTTCTGACCAAGCTTGCTGTTTGCTGTGTACGGCTTCTGTAATTATTTGCTTTACAGTTGCTTTAAAAGGTATTGAAGTCGCTTTGTATGTTTTGATGTCTACATTCTGGAAACCACCTTTAGCCCAGATAATAATGTGGCTGTTGTCCGGCATCCATGCAAAGTTGGGATACACACCATAAATAGCCCAGGTTTCCTGCATGTCTTTATTTAGTGCATCATACACCGGCCACTCTTCTCCCGTCTTTAAATCTTTCAGATACAAGACTGTTTTTTCACGCACTCTTTTTACAAAAGCAAGAGTTTTGCCGTCCGGTGAAATCTGCGGTCTGCAAGTACCTCCCGGCCCGCCTGCAATGGTACTTATTTCACCGGTTTCACGATCGAGTCTTCTTATCTGATAAATTTCACCATTGGGATCTTTGTTGTATTGAAAATACCCTCCTGGAGTCATGTCTTCACTCCAGTAAACATATTTTCCATCAGCACCCACCTCAGGTTCACCCGCATCCTGCTGATCGTTTTTTCTTTTAGTAAGTTGAAGTCCATCACCACCACTGATATGCCACATCCACATTTCCCCTGCGCCAGCACTGCGACTGCCAGTATAATGTTTTCTTGCAATTAAATATTGACCATCGGGAGTGAAAACCGCATTTGTCGGAAGTCTGAAAGTTTCGCTGCTGATTTGTTTCGGATTGGTACCATCAGCATTCATAATCCAGATATTGTCACCCCCGGAGCGGTCGCTTGTAAATGAAATAAGTTTACCATCAGGACTGAATCTCGGATGGCCCTCATAAGCCAGTCCGCCGCTCAGTAATTTTGCCTGACCACCGGTTA
>JACMRS010000226.1 GCA_014376345.1 Bacteroidia bacterium
CTTGTTTCTGAAAGCAATGATGTTAAGGTCTATAGAGATTTTGCACATTCGCCAAGTAAATTGAAAGCAACACTTGATGCGGTAAGAGAACAGTTTCCTGAAAGGTGTTTGATAGCAGCTTTTGAATTGCATACTTTCAGCAGTTTGAGCGGAAGTTTTTTACCCGAATATGTAGGAGCGATGAATCTGGCTGATATAGCCATAGTTTATTTTAATGCGCATGTTTTTGAAGCTAAACAAATGGAAATGCTTGAGATTGATGAATTGACACAAACATTCGGCGACCATGCAATTATAACGAATGAAAAAAGTATACTGATTGAACTGATTGAAGAAGCGAAAAATGACTGTCTGGACAACGGTAAGAAAGCTGTAATATTAATGATGAGCTCAGGTAATTTTGACGGGTTGGATTTAGCGACGCTTTAATTGTTGTTATAGTGGTTAAGAAGTGCAAGTCAGCAACAATTATTAATCTACACCATCAATGCTCATTCCTCAACAGAAATGGTTAAATCTTCAATAGAATAGTAAGAATAAATTCATTCAAATCAGATAAATTATAAGTATTAAATTATCTTTTGATAACACTCATAATAAGAAATAGAAAGAAAGATGGACAGAAAGTTTCCAATAATGAAATAATCGTTCTGAACTTTCACCCTTTCATTTAATCGGGTTCCTATCTTAATTGCTCCGAATACAATCAAAATCTGTGAAAGATTCAAGACTAATGCAAAGAAAATAACAAACCTTTCGAGCATTCCTTTGAAAAGGGAAATATTAAACCCTGCAAATGGTTTTGAGTTTTCTTCAGAAGTTACAACCTTAAAATATTTTTTAAGGTATCTGAAAAGTGTTTTGTTGACGGCAAATTCTCCAACAACAAAAATTGCAGCAAAGACAATAGTTTTCAATATCATGAGGTTAGCGTGAAATAAAAAGTATTAATTCACGAATGTAAATATACTCATTTATTTTCAGACTTTTTTTTCTTCTCCAGGCACTCGAAGGATCAATGCCTATAATTTCTGCAACTTTCTTGTAATCTTTGTGGGCTAAAAATTCTGTGACAATCTTCAAATCCTTAATGTTCCAGCTATCTGTGAAGCTTTGGTAAATTACAAATGCTTTATTAATAATTAAATTTGAAGCTGATTTTTTACTTGTATGAATCCAGAATCTACTTTCTTTAGTTTTTAAACTATTCAAAATTTTTCTTGATTCAGTTAAACCTGGACCTAACATTTCATAAGCTTTCTTTTTGTTAACCTCAGTGTCTATTCTGCCATAGTTAAGAACAAAACGAAGTTTAAACCCATATTCTTTCTTAATGATAAATTCTTCAATTTCAAAAAGTAGTTTAATGCCGTTTTCAATAGTATCAATAATTCCCTGAAACTCATCTCCCAACGTAATTGTAAGTGGAGAAAGCAGAGTCGCTCTGTGTTTCTTGTTGAAATATGCGACCATGGATTTAAATTCTGCAATCAGTGTTTTAGAATTTCTTTCACTGCTTTGCAAAATGTCAGCCATTAAAATAGGGTAGTTCATTATTGTAATATTTCTACAAAGATACTTATTTTGTAGAAATATTACAATAAAGACATTTTTGTAATATTTCTACAATAACTTATTTATTGTAGAAATATTACAATGCTATTCAATTCATTAATCTGTTATGAAAATATAATGGCAGCAACGTTTCTGTCCCTTTGAACAGAACGATACGGGATAATTTAATAAAATGAGTTGTATTAATTTAAATGCACCTTAAACTCGATACTCTCTTTGTCAAGTTTTGTAATAAGAGCAGGTGTTACTTTAATTTTTTTATCTGCACTGAAATCTACCCTCAGCTTGTTTACATAGTCACAAACAATAATGTTTAAAGGCAGATCGCCTTCTTCATCAGTTAAAAGCTTTTCAAGATTGTCTGTAAAATATTTTTCAAGAACCTCTGCATTTAAAGTAATTTCAAGGCATTTAATGTATTTTTTCATGGCATCTTCAAGCTTTTCAATTGAAAGAATCTTTATTTCATATTCCATGTTACCCCATTTCTTTTTTTCTGCAGTAATTTTCATCATAACAAAATTTTCCTTGTAAAGAGAACCCCTGTGCTGATCGAAGTCTTTACCGAATAACATAAATTCATGTGATCCTGAGTAATCTTCCAGAGAAAATTTAGCAAATGCTGAACCGGTTTTTGACATCAGATTAGTACAGGATGTAATCATTCCTGCCACAAAATATGTTTTGCCTTTATATGCTTCTGTATTCACAAGTTCGTTGCATTGTGCAGTAGCAATATATTTCGCTTCTACTTTGTAAATATCAAGCGGATGTTTTGAAATAAAAATTCCGACAACTTCTTTTTCCATCCTGCATTCTTCGAGAGTGCCGTAATGTTCTGTTGCGGGAAGTTTTGGTTCTGAAATATTAACACCACTGCTGCCGCCGAATAAAGAAGACTGATTAGACGATTGGTTTTCCTGATAGCGTGCGCCATAACGAACAGCTAGGTCAATTCCGGTATTGTTTCCTTCAGCTTCACTGATATATTGTGCGCGGTGATACGTAGGATCGAAATCAAAAGCACCTGCTTTAGCCAGATTCTCAAGTGTTTTTTTACTGACAGATCTTAAATTCGTTCTTTTAGTCAGATCAAAGATATTTTTATAGGGTCCGTTTTCCTGCCTTTCACGAATTATTTCCATTGATGCAGATTCACCAACTCCTTTAATAGCGCCCATTCCAAAGCGAATCTGACCTTTTTTATTTACTGCAAAATTATGACTGCTTTCATTAATATCCGGTCCTAATACAGGCACTCCTATACGCTGACATTCTTCCATAAAGAAAGAGATTTTCTCAATGTTGCTTACGTTGTTTGTCAGCACACCCGACATGTATTCACCCGGGTAATGTGCTTTCAAATAAGCTGTCTGATAAGCTACAAAAGCATAACATGTTGAGTGCGATTTGTTAAAAGCATATTGTGCAAACGC
>JACMRS010000227.1 GCA_014376345.1 Bacteroidia bacterium
ATGTCAATACCGGCATCATAAATCCTAGTGAATCAGCGGCAAGGCGCAAACTAACCGGAGAATTAAAGCCAGAAAAGTCTAATAAGTATGGGTTGATAGTTTCAGTATCCCAGGTGTTCAAATACATGTCCCAGGCCATAGTAAATGTAGAGTCAATAGCAGGCGACATATCAATTGTACGGTATCCTGCAGAGTCGTTATTTGGTATTAAATGCGTAAGATTGTGAGCGTCAACATAACCTGTTCCAACTAAAAATAAACCCAGGGTAAACAGTATTTTATAAATGAGCAAGGATCTTTTCTGCATATATTTTATCTAGTTTAAGCTGTTGCGACAAGGCCTCAAGGTTATCGTATTTCTCTTCTTTGCGTAAATATGCAATGAAGTATATCCTGACTTCCTCCCCGTATATATCTTTTGCAAAATTAAACAAATTTACCTCAATAGAAAACCCTTTGTCTATAATTGTGGGGTTTTTGCCGATACTGAGCATGCCACCATAGGTTTTTCCTCCAACTTCTGCCTTTACAGCATAAATACCTAAACTAGGAATTAATTTATAGGAAGCTGTCAATTCGAGGTTGGCTGTCGGGTAACCTAATTCTCTGCCAAGCTTACGCCCGTGTACAACCACACCCGAAAAGGAGTAAGGTCTGCCAAGATATTTTGCAGCCGTTTCAACATCGCCTGCTTTAAGTGCCTCTCTGATTCTGGTTGAACTGATTGCGATATTTTCCATGTCTTCTACAGCAATTTCTTCTACTGTAAAGTTTTCCACAGCAGCAATTTTACGCAATAAACTGATATCACCTTCACGATTATGTCCAAATCTGTGATCATAACCAACAACAATAACGGAAACACCGATTGTATTAACCAGAAAATTTTGTACAAACTGAGCAGGTTCAATAGATGAAAAAGCCTTGTCAAAAGGCAGAATAATAAGATTGTCAAGTCCGAGTGCTTCAAATGAGGCTATTTTTTCATCAAGAGTTTGCAGTAACCGGAGCTCGTTGTCTTCAGGGTAAAGAAACAATCTCGGATGAGGAAAAAACGTGAGTAACACACTTTCGCCGCCGATTTTTCTGGCAGTTTCTACAATTCGTCGGATTACGATTTGGTGACCGGGATGTAGTCCGTCGAAAGTGCCTTGAGTGTAGACAGCTTTATTAAATTTCGGAATGTCAGCTAGGCTCCTGAATATTTTCATTGTTTTCCTTGATCAAGGCTTCGAAAGAAGCAACGCTAAAGGCGTCTTCCAGTTTAAATTCTCCGATTCTTGTTCTTACAAGTTTAGATAAATGAGCGCCGTTGTTAAGGGCTTTGCCAAGGTCGGAGGCGATTGAGCGAATATAAGTTCCTTTGCTGCAGGTAATTCTGAAATGAACTTCCGGAAGGTTGAATCCTGTTATTTCAAATTCCCTTACTGTTACTGGCCTAAGCTTCATTTCAACAGCCACGCCGTTTCGGGCATGCTCGTAAGCGCGAACGCCTGAAAGTTTGATTGCCGAATATACAGGAGGCGCCTGATTGATTTCTCCCGTAAGTGTAAGCGCAGCCGCAATCACTTGATCTTTAGTGATTTGAAAGTAATCAAACGTATAATCAGGTTCTGTTTCAAGGTCGAAGGAAGGTGTTGAACTTCCTAATACAATTGTTCCCGTATATTCTTTTTCAGCATCCTGAATGGTGCTGATGGTTTTAGTTTGTGTTCCGGTACAAATTACTAAAAGTCCTGTAGCCAGTGGATCAAGAGTGCCGGCGTGTCCTACTTTTTTAGCGCGACTGACATATTTTATTTTTTTAACTAGTTGAAAAGAAGACCATGTAAAGGGTTTATCAAAAAGCAGTACAGAGCCCTGCAGGATGGTATCTTTATCAAAATTGGCAGGAGTAATGAGCACGGGAGTTTCGTATTTCCTGCAAACTTACAATAATGGTTTTAAATTGGCGCACACGGTTTTTTGTTTTGTTGGAAGAATGCTGATTTTAAATGTACGTTACATTCATTTTAGAAGTGAAAATATCGAAATTATTGATCTGCGCGAGGGATTGCAGTGGAAATCCTTTCCTTTTTTCAGGAAAGATTGCAGCGGAAAGCCCGGCCCCGGTTCGCGTGGAGGCAAAATCAGTTACGAAGCAAAAATTTTATCGCGGACCGGGGACGCGCCCATGTTTTAATTACGAATTACGAATATCAAGGCTGTCATTTTGAGCGTAATTTCATAATGTGGTATTCCACATTAATGAAATGAAGTGAAGAATCTCATGCAATCAATGCATTGGTTACTACAACTTGAATCGTTGGCAATTAATACATTGATGATGATTTCTTGGAGTGATAATAGCGTTGGAGATTCTTCACTTTATTTCACTAACATTTATTGGCTGCGCCTGCTAAATGTTGTGAAATTACGCTCAAAATGACTTTATCTTTGAGTGTAAATAGGGCAGGAGATTCTTCGCTGTATTTAGTAATGAAGGAATACCTTCAACTAAATTATGCTCAAAATGACAAAAATCTAAAATCTAAAATCACAAATCTCAAATTCAATATTGTCTATTATTTAAAGCTACGCGTGAATTATGTTTAAAATTTGAATACTAACTATGGCTTTCGCTTCGTTATTTTGTAAGTTATGTTAAAATCTGTATTTACCCTGGCTGTTTTTTTTGTTGCAGCAGTTTCCGCCATGGCGCAGAAGACGATGGTTTATGAAAATCCTGACCCGCTTTTTAAGAAAGGTCTGGAGCTTTACGATAAGCAGCATTATAACAATGCAATTCGCGAATTCGAAATGTTTTTGCAGTCAGCACCAAGTGAAATTGCTGTTTCTGAAACTAAATTTTATATTGCCAGCAGCAAGTTGAAACTTGAGCATGAAAATGGTCTTACTGAAATGCTTTCGTTTTTAGAAGAGTATCCTGAAAGTGCCAAATCCAATATGGCAAACAAGCAAATTGCAGATTATTACTACTACAACAAAAAATATAAAACAGCGCTTTCTTACTATAAAAAAGTAAACCTTTCTGCATTTAGTTCAGATGAAACAGAAGAGATACTTTTCAATAAAGGTTTTTGTTTGTTTAAGTCTGAAAAATATGAGGAATCAAGAGAAGCTTTTTATCCGCTGACATTAAAAGATGGTCCAAATAAAATTAAAGCCACATACTATTATGGTTATGTGTCTTACATGAATAAAAATTACAAGGATGCTCTGAAAGCCTTTCTGAGTATAGAAGAGAAAGGACCACAAACAATGAAACTTTATATTTGTCAGATTTATTATCTCAACGGCGACTATGAAAAAGCGATAGATTATGCGAATAAAATTAATCTGGGAAAACTGAATGGAAAGCGTGATCTGGTGAAAGCTAAATCTTATTTCAGATTGAAGGATTACACCAAAGCTCAGACAAATTTTGAATCTGCAGAGTACAGTATTGACAGTATTACAGATGAAGAAATTTACGAAATCGGTTACACATATTATGTCAATAAAGAATGTGCAAAAAGTTTTGCTCTTTTTGAAAAAATCGCCAACGATGGTACCGCCCTTGCTCAGTCTGCGAGCTACCACTTAGGTGATTGTTTTTTAAAAGCCAATCAGAAACAAAATGCTTTCAATGCTTTTTTTGAGGCACAGCGCACTAATTTTGATCCATTTATAAAAGAGGAAGCCACTTATAATTATGCGCGTCTTGCTTACGAACTTAATTACACTAGTATAGCAATTGCTACATTCCAAAAATTCATCGAAACTTATCCAAAATCTTCGCATTTAAACGAGTCGCGTAAAAATCTGGCTTCATTATTTCTTGTGAGCAATGATTATAAAACCGCAGTTTCTGTTCTTGAAAATATTGAGAATATGGATGAAGAAACAAAAGGTATTTATCAGAAAATAACTTATTCGAGAGGAGAGGAGCTGGTAATTAATAAAGATTGGGCTGCTGCTACCAAAATGTTTGAAACTGCAGCTAAAAACAGAGTTGACGAACTTATTTATGCAATGTCTTATTACTGGCAAGCAGAAATTAATTACAGAAACGGAAAACCTGATTTAGCGAGAATGCAATATCAGAAATTTATAGACAATGCGAGAAGTAAAGAAAGTAAATATTATCCTCAGGCTTTATACGGAATAGGCTACACATATTACTCTCAAAAAAATTATTTATTGGCTGCTGATTATTTTAAACAATTCAAAGCACTCAATGGAAAATTTGTTATTGATCCTTCGCTTTTTTATGATGCCACAATGAGGCTTGGTGATAGTTATTATACTATAAAAAATTACTCTGCTGCACTTGATGCCTATTATTACATTACCAGCAATAATGCCGCTGGTAGCGATTATGCTTTGTTTCAGCAGGGAATGATTTATGGGCTGACTGACAAAACTACCAACAAGATTAACACCATGAAAAAGATTGCCCGCGATTTTCCTTCTTCAACTTATATCGTTGACGGAATTTTTGAATCTGCTGAGGAGTATTTCAGAAGTGATAATTATATTGAGGCTGAACGCAATTATAAGTATCTGATTGAAGATTATCCAAACAGTATTTATGTAAGAAGAAGTTATATGACTCTTGGACTTTTATACAGAAATCAAAACAAAGATGACCAGTCAATTGAAACGTATAAATTAGTGGTTTCTAAATACAGAGGAACTGAAGAAGCCCGTGAAGCATTGCGTTTTATTAAAGAAATTTACGTTGAAAACAGCCGTGCTGATGAATATTTCGCCTGGGTAGAAACTATTCCTAATTCCGGAATCAGTTATACTTCAAAAGATTCTATCAGTTATAATTCTGCATACAATACCTACGTTAAAGGAGATTGCAGCGCATCAATCAGTAGTTTTGAAAAATACAATACAGATTATCCGGCAGGTTTTTTCAGAATACCTGCAAATTATTACACTGCAATATGCTAC
>JACMRS010000228.1 GCA_014376345.1 Bacteroidia bacterium
AAAACATCGACTACAGTTATTGTAGCAGTAATTGATGGAGGAACAGATGCTTATCATCCTGACCTAATGGTCAATATGTGGGTAAATACTAAAGAAATTCCCGGTAATAATATTGACGACGATAACAACGGCTACATTGATGATATCAATGGCTGGAATTTTATTGGTGGTAAAGATGGTAAAAATGTTGGTCCTGATAATTTAGAGCTGACAAGACTTTACAGATTGTACAAACCTAAATTTGATGGTAAAGCTAAAAGTCAGATTGCTGCTGAGGATATGAATAATTATCTTCAGTATCTTGAAGTAAAAGAAGAATTTGAAGCTGAGTTCAATTCTGTAAATGCAACATATAAAACCTATATGGAGTTTTTAAAATCTTTTGATGCTTTGAAAGAAGAAATGGGTAGCGATAAATTCAGCTTAAATGATTTGAAAGACAAAGAACTTAAAGACACAAATTCAATGTTGGCAAAAAATATTCTGCTTAGAACTTTACCTCAGGGTTTGGGTTATTCAGATATTTATAAGCAGATAGAAGGAGGAATTGAGCAAATTAAAGACAAAAGAGATTATCAGTTGAATCCTGAATTTGATCCACGTTCAATAGTTGGTGATAATTATGCCAACCAGACTGAAAAAAATTACGGAAACAATAATGTTAAAGGGCCTGATGCATTGCACGGAACGCACGTTGCAGGTATTATTGGTGCTGTACGTGATAACAGTTACGGAATGAATGGCGTTGCAAACAATGTGCGCATTATGGTAGTTCGTGTTGTGCCTGATGGTGATGAAAGAGATAAAGACGTAGCGAATGGTATTCGTTATGCAGCAGACAATGGTGCTAAAGTAATTAATATGAGTTTTGGTAAAGCTTATTCATATAACAAGAAAATTGTTGATGATGCTGTGGCTTATGCAGAAAGTAAAGATGTACTGATTATTCATGCTGCCGGAAACGATGGACAGAATAATGATAAAAACGGTAATTTTCCTAATAAGAATTTTGAAAATGGCACTCAGGCTAAAAACTGGGTTGAAGTAGGTGCATCAAATCCTGATAAATCACCTGCAAGTTTTTCTAATTATGGTAAAAAATCAGTAGATGTATTTGCGCCGGGTACTGATATTTATGCAACTGCACCCGACAGTACTTTCAGATGGCTGCAAGGTACCAGTATGGCATCACCTGTTGTTGCAGGTGTTGCAACATTGATTCGTTCATATTATCCTATGCTTACAGCTGATGAAGTAAAAGTAATTATTTGCAGTTCAGTAATGAAAGTTAAAGGCAAACAACCACAGCCTCTTTCGGATGTTGAAAATGCTAAAATAGGCGAAGAATATAAAAAGAAATCAGACGCTGCTGCAAAAAAGGCTGCAAAGAAAAAATCAAAAACTGAATCTAAGCCTGCTAAAATTAAAGTAAAAACTCCTAAAATTAAGTACAAAAAGCTTTGTAAAAGCGGCGGAATTGTTAATGCTGAAGAAGCTTTGGAACTGGCTGAAAAAAAATCTAAAAGCTGATAAAAGGCTAAAACTATATTCAGGCCCTGCTCTTAAAGCAGGGCCTTTTTTATTAAAAAACAGAATACTGCAAATGGGTTATCAGGTTTAATAATTAAATTGCATTAATTTGAATATTCAAAAATAAATGAACACCAGGATAGCAATAGTCGATGACAAACAACCCAACAGGGTTTCTCTTTCGGAAAAGATAACTTTCGGTCATGAGTTTCAGGTGTTGTTTACAGCTGCAAATGGTGAGGATTTTATTGAGAAACTGACCGCATGTAAGCCGGATGCAAGACCGGAACTGGTGTTGATGGATATTGATATGCCGGTTATGAATGGTATTGAGGCTGTAAGTAAAGCATCCCAGAAATTTCCTGATGTGAAATTTCTGATGCTGACAGTTTTTGATGATGACGATAAGATATTTGAAGCCATTAAAGCCGGTGCCAGTGGTTATCTGTTAAAAGACGAAAAAATTGATGTAATTGCTGATGCTATCAGGCAGATTTTAGAGTTTGGTGGTGCTCCTATGTCACCTAGAGTGGCACGTAAAGCTTTGAATCTTTTAATGACTTCAAGCATGAAAGCGAAACCTCAGAATCCTGCTGATTCAGGATACAGCCTGAGTGAACGGGAAAAAGACATCCTTAAATTAATGGTTGATGGGCACGATTACCGTGCAGTTGCGGACAGATTATTTATCAGTCCTCATACAGTTCGCAAGCACATTGCCAACATCTATGAAAAGCTTCATGTTTGTTCAAAAGTTGAAGCTGTTAAGCTTGCAATCAATAAAGGTTGGTTTGGAATGTTCTCTTTCTGAGATCAGAATTTCAGACGGTCCCAGGGAATTCCTGCAAGTATCAGAATTAAAGCAAGTATAAAGTTTCTCAGAGTGATTCTATGCTTCTCTTTATCTGTAGATGCGCGTTTTACTCTTGATCTTGCTACATGTACTACCATGATAGCTAAAAGCATTAATAAAACATGCTCAAGTGCGATTTTTCTTATAGGTGCAACTCTAACCAGGTCAAAGCCATAACTCATCCAGGCTTCTAGTCCGTTAGGTGAATTGAAGAATAATATTAAACCAATTAAAAGCTGAATGTCACATAAAATCATAAAAACCAGACTTGCTGTATTTTCTGATTTATTGTATTCTTTTTTATAAGAAATCATAGCCATGACAATGGCAACAATGCCGGCAAGTAATATCAGCCAGCGTGTTTGAGAATGAATCAGTTTAATCGTTTCCATATATTCTTATTTTAATAAATTTAGAAGAAGATCGGGTACAACCGACAATACAAGCATTCCTATAGAACAGATCATCAGAAGTAATTTTTGTGTGAAAGAAATTTCAATAGGGGTAGGTTCCATTTGACTTTTTCCAAACATTGAAATAATCACTTTAAAATAATAAAACACGCCGATAAGTGAAGCAATAATAGCAATTACAACCAGCCATATATAGCCATTTGCTACAGCTGCGGTAAAAATAAAATACTTTGCCATAAATCCTGCAAGTGGCGGAATTCCGGCCATCGAAAGCATCGCCAATGTCATTGTTCCTGCAATAAGCGGATTTCGTTTTACCAAACCTGAAAAGGCACCAATAGAACTGTCTCCTCTGGTGTTTGCTTTTACATGTTTCAGTACTGCAAAAGCTGCGATACTTGAAAGACTGTAAACTGCAATATAGTAGAAAAGAATATTAGCAGTATTGCTGTGCATTGTCAATAGTGCAATCATCATAAAGCCTGCGTGTGAAACACTGGAGTAAGCAAGCATTCTTTTGACATTGCTTTGCACGGCTGCTGTTACATTAGCAATAATAAGCGAGAGGATACAAATACAATAAATAACAATTACGTAGCTTTCCTGAATAGTTTCGAAAGCGGTATGAAACATTCTGTAAAATCCTCCGAAAGCAACCATCTTCACGATTGTAGCCATAAATGCTGTGATATTGGTTGGTGCACCCTGATAAACGTCCGGAGCCCAGTAATGGAAAGGTGCAGCAGATACTTTAAATGCCAATGACATCATGATTAGCAGCATTCCGGCAAATAAAATTGCTGGAACATTGTCCTGATGTGAATTTAAAAAGGCGGCAATATCTGCAGTATAAAAACTTCCTGTACTGCCATAAATTAAAGCAATACCGAATAGCATAAAGGCTGATGCAAACGATCCTAAAAGAAAATATTTGAATGCTGCCTCATTAGAAACAAGCCTGCCTTTATTACTTCCAACCAAAACAAACAAAGGAATTGACAAAATCTCGATTCCAAGAAACAACATGACAACATGTGTAAACGAAACCAATAACAAGCCACCTGTCAGTATGAAAAGTACCAAAGCATAATGGTCAGAGAAATTGGTGTCGTCAGTAAAATAATCACCTGCGAGTATAAACCAGAGTATGGCAACAGTGCTGAACATACCTGTAAAGGCAAGTGCAAAATTATCCATCAGCAACATGCCGAAAACTTCTTCGTTGGAGTTCCAGTCCATAATGCAAAAGCCAACCATTGTTGCAAGTCCGATAAGAACTATCGGCATGAAAAGCTTTTTAAGATTCAGCAAACCTGCTGGAAGCGCTAGTACACCAAGGCCGGCTATCAGTATTAATTCCTTCATTTAATGCTTTGTAATAATGTTTTAACAGAGTCTCCGGTAATATTTAAAATTAGCTGAGGTTGAACACCCAAGCCGATAATCAGGATAATAATTAATATCAGTGTTGTTTTTTCACGAACACTTAAAGGTGCAAAATTGTAGGTAAGGCTATTACTTTCGCCCAGCATCATTTTCTGGAAACCATTGAACATGTAAACTATTCCAAGAATAATGCTGATACCTGCAACTGAAGCCCAGATAGGATTTTCCTGAAAAAGACCCATTAACATCAGTAATTCTCCAATAAAGCCAAATGTTGAAGGCAGTGCAACTACGCTGAGTACGATAATGAAAAACATAAAAGCAAAACCCGGTGCAACAGACCTGATACCGCCGAGCAATTTCATTTCTGTTGTGCCTGTTCTCCTGAAAATAATATCATAAATAAAGAATAATCCAACGGTATTGATACCATGACTTAACATTTCAACCAAACTGCCCTGTATTGCAATTTCACTTGCACTAAGGATTCCGGCAGACATTAATCCCACGTGGGCAATAGAAGCATACGCGATAACATATCTGAAATCTTTCTGAACAATGGCAATGCAAGAAGCGTAAATAATGCTGATTACAGAAAGTGCGATTACAATATAACCGTATTCTGCAAGTCCTTCAGGCACCATTGGAACCACCCATCTGATAAGTCCGTAAGTAGCCATTTTTAGCATAATACCTGAAAGCATCATGACACCGGGAACCGGCGCAACATTGTAAGTAGCAGGCTGCCATGTGTGAAAAGGAAATACAGGCATTTTAACTGCAAACGCAAGAAAGAATGCACCGAGAACAAGACCTTGTTCTTCAACTCCCAGAGACCTTCCAGCCGCATAAAGCGATTGAATGTCAAAGCTGTGATTTGTAGTATGCTGATAAAGATAGATCAATGCAAGAAGCATAAATAAACTACCTGCAAGTGTGTAAATGAAAAATTTAAAAGTGATTTTTTGCCTGTTGTTTCCACCCCATGAAAGGCAGATAAAGTATATAGGAATCAGTGAAAGTTCCCAGAAAATATAAAACAGAAAACCGTCAGCAGCAGTAAATGTTCCAATCATTGCTCCCTGCATCATCAGCATCAGCGCAAATAAAATATGCTGATTGTGGTGGGTACTTTCAAATGAAGAATATAAAATAAGTGGAACCAGTAAGGTGCTTAATAAAACCATCAGCATGCTTATTCCATCTACTTTAATATTAAAGCTGATGCCCATGCTTTCTATCCAGTTTTGCTGAAGATTTAAACATTCACCCTGACCTGTCTGTAACATGTATAATGCTACAAGAGCCAGTGCAAACTCAATAATAGCGGCGCCAAGAGCAATTGGTTTTGCATTTTCCTTCCCAAATCCAATCAGGATAAAGGCTGCTATAAATGGAAATATGATCAGTACTGCTGTTAACATGAATTAAAAGATAAAGATTAAAAACATCAGGATAGTTGCAGCTACAATGGCTATAATATAAGTGCTGATATTACCTGTTTGAATGAGCCTTAAAGTCTGGCCTGCGCTGCTTGTTGCTTTCCCTACACCGTTTACGAGATTGTCTACCATTCTGTGATCAATAGTTTTTGCTAAAAAAGAAGATATCCAGCCAAGTGGCCTTGTAAATAAGTTATAGTATAATTCATCAATATAGAATTTGTGATAAATGAGATTTTTAAGGAAAGGCAGTTTTTGATTTTCTTCAGCAGGAATAGTTTTGTTTTTGATATAAATAAACCAGGTTGCAGCAACTACAATTAGGATTGTAAGAGTAGCAAATACCATCAGACTTACTTCTGTTGATGCTGAAAAATGATTAATTGAACCACCTAATACAGGATCTAGAAAATGTCCTATCCAGTTATGAATTCCTAATTCTTCGCCAAGCGCATGAGGGAATCCCATGAAACCGGCAAATGCTGCTAATGTTGCAAGTATTACTAATGGAATAGTCATAGAAGCCGGTGATTCATGCAGGTGATGTTCCTGATCGTGTGTTCCTCTGAATTTTCCGTGGAAAGTAAGAAACAACAACCTGAACATATAAAAAGCTGTAAGAAGAGAGACTATCAGTCCAAGTGCAAATAAGGTTTTACTCTGACTGAATACTTCAGCAAGCATTTCGTCTTTACTGAAAAACCCTGCAAATGGCGGAATTCCTGAAATTGCGATTGTGCCTATTAAGAAGGTAATGTAAGTTATAGGAAGTTTTTTTCTGAGTCCACCCATATTGCGAATATCCTGATCGCCGCCCATTGCATGGATGACACTGCCAGAACCAAGGAATAAAAGAGCTTTGAAAAATGCATGTGTCACAACATGGAAAACTGCTGCTGTATAAGCGCCCATTCCTAATGCAAGAAACATTAGTCCAAGCTGACTAACAGTTGAATAGGCTAGTACTTTTTTAATGTCATTCTGAAATAAACCGATAAAGGCTCCAATTAATGAAGTAGCAATACCAATTATAGCAACAAACTTAAGTGTGTCAGGAGAAAGCGAGAACATGATATTTGTTCTTGCCACCATATAAATTCCGGCTGTTACCATGGTTGCAGCATGTATAAGTGCAGATACAGGGGTTGGACCAGCCATTGCATCCGGAAGCCAAGTAAACAAAGGCAACTGAGCGCTTTTTCCCATTGCGCCTACAAAAAGACAGAATGTAATCCAGGTAATAGTTCCTGTGCTGACAGCAGATGCTGCGATAAAACCGGGTGCAAATAGTGTTGTGAAATTGAGCGTTCCGAAATTCACATAAATAAGGAACATGGCAATAAGGAAACCAAGATCACCGATTCGGTTCATGACAAAGGCTTTTTTAGCAGCATCATTGTTTTTGTTTTCTTTGTACCAGAAACCAATCAGCATAAATGAGCAGAAACCAACACCTTCCCAACCAATAAACATTACAAGAAAATTATTGCCGAGAACAAGCATCAGCATAAAGAAAATGAATAGATT
>JACMRS010000229.1 GCA_014376345.1 Bacteroidia bacterium
AGAAAAAAGGTTTTGTTCAACAGCTCAATTGAAGCTCCAGATAAATTATAAATCTTCATTATACTCCCTGATTGTTATTTTACTCGGGAGCGCTTCTGTCTTTTATCTTTTCAAATATAATCCTCCAAAAGATCGTCCTGGAAATGTTTATGAAGATCAGCATTTTGACCATTCAAAATTTTCCAATCTACATTTTAAAGAAAGTTCTACAGCGCTTGGAATTGATTATCGCAACATTGATTTTGTTCTTAAGGATGTTGATCCAAAAAAATATATAACTTCAGAATTCGTTTCTCCTTCCGTTTCCGTTGTAGATATCAATAACGACGGTTTCATGGATATTTATATAACGACTTCTGATGGCAAACCCAATCTGCTTTACATCAATCAAGGCGGAAAATATTTTGTTGAAAAGGCCGCAGACTACAACCTCGCCAATCTTAATCAAAAGTCTTATCCAAGTTATGCCTTATGGGCCGATTTTAATCAGGACGGCCGCATAGACCTGCTGCTTGCAAGGTTTGGATGCCATGGCTTGTACCTTCAATCGAGTAATGGAAAATTTATCGACAATTCTGACAGGCTCAAAGGTTACTGTTCTCAGCCTGACGGAGTTAATGTCGGCGATTTTTATCAAACGGGTAGACTTGATTTAGTTTTTGCGAATTTTGCTGCGAGCCCTGAAGATCATACAGAGTCAAATGTTTTATGGATGAACAACACTCAGTACGACAATATGACTGGAGGAAAAAACAGACTACTTAGAAACACCGGGAAAGAGTTTGTCGTAGAAGAAAAAGCAGATTTTATAACCAGGTCCTATACGCACAATGCGGGAATTGCCGATGTGAACCTGGATGGATTGCCTGATATCTTTTTTGCTAACGATTATGCTCATGATGAACTTTTTCTTAATAAAGGACAGGGCATTTTTCAGGATGTAACTGATGAATATATTCCCAAAATAACTCACGGGTTATCGGGAATGAATTCAGAATTTTTTGATTTTAATCGAGACGGTCTTCTGGATTTATATGTCACAAATATTTACAAGCCTCCTTTTTATAGAAAATTTAATTTATTATGGAAGAAAAAACCTGATGGTAGATTTGAAAATGTTTCCCTCGATACGGGTTCAGCGAAATGCGGATTTTCATGGGGCGCAAAATTTACTGATATTGATCATGATGGACAGGACGACTTGCTGATTGCCAACGGAAGGACACGCTCTCCCGAATTGAAATCTATTAATCAAGGCAAGTCGATGTGGTATGAGAGGATTGAAATTTCACAAATCCCAAGATTTTTACGGAAGTATTACCATCCTAAAACTGAAATTACCGGCAGATTCATTTCTGCTTTTGAACACAATTGTTTTTTTGCACAGAAAGGCGGCATGTTTTTTGATATTTCAAAAATGTCAGGCTTTGATGACACAGAAGAAAATAAAACTCTGGCATTAATCGATTATGATAACGATGGTAAAATGGACGTGATTACTGCTGGAGGACTGGCGAAGCTTAAAATCTATCACAATACATCTGAAATCAAATCTACTGATCATTGGATCGGCTTTTCATTGATTGATAAAAATGGAAATACAATACTTCATGGTGCAAGAGTTAAATTTAAACTCTCAAACGGTGATACTATCTTCCGGGAAATTTATCCGGCAAACGGTTATAGAGGATTTAGTGATTCCCGTGTAAATGTCGGCTTGGGACAATCAAAGATAGTGGGTGACATTGAAATTTACTGGCCCTTATCACGCAGAATAAAAAAAATAAGCAGTTTTAAAATAGATCAATACAATTCAATCAGGGAATTGCAATGATCAAAAAATTTATTAGGCGTGAAATAAATGGCAGATGGTTTTTGGGCGGCAGTCATGTCACCTTATTTATTGTATGTCTTGTGGCGTTCGAGCTGCAAAGATCCTGGCAGCAGATTGCATTTGCTTATTTTTGCGGCCTACTAACAGAGCTTCTCTTTTATAAAACAACTAAA
>JACMRS010000230.1 GCA_014376345.1 Bacteroidia bacterium
ATTTAATCTTTTCCGCGAATTTATAGACCGTCTTCAATAGGAATTATAAATGTTTTGGATTAATTTGCCCACTAAAATTAATTTAAATATGAAAAAATGCTGTTTATTTTTAACCCTGTTTTTTGTTTTTATAAATGTCTATTCACAAAAATTGGTGAAGGGCAAATTAAGCGCTGTAACACTTTATACTCTGGGCGCACTTATCACTGAAAACGGCACTATCACACTTTCAAAAGGGGATAATACAATTGCGTTTACAGACATACCGACAATGTTGAATACCGATGTTTTGTTGCTAAAACTTGAAGGTACTGCCAGAGTGGTTTCATTAACTTCAGGCACTGTTGAGCCTTCGGAAATGAATAACAAAGAATATAAAAACATTCTGGATAGTATCGAACTTATTGAAGTGCAAAAAGAAACAGCTTCGATGGCAATTTCAGGCTTGAGAAGTGAAAAAACTATGCTGGATGCAAACAATTATATTGGTGGAGCAAACACAGGTGTTTCAATAATAGAATTGCAGAAAGGAGTGGATTTTTACCGTTCAAGAACAACTGAAATCAACAAATTAATAGCTGCGGCAAAAATCACTGACAATGCAATTTTTAAGATACAGATTTCTCTTGAAGCAAGAAAAAAAAGTATTGAAGATAAACTAAACAAAACCAACAATATAATTTATGCTACTATATCTTCTGATGTTGCTGCCACTGTAAAATTTGAGTTAAGGTATTTCTCAGACGGTTGCGGTTGGGCACCTTTTTATGATATCAATATTACCGATATCAGTACACCCTTATCTTTAATGTATCAGGCAAAACTTTTTAACGGAACCGGTAAAAACTGGGATGATATTAATTTAACAATTTCAACTGCAGAGCCAGGAAAATCAGCACAGTATCCAACACTTTCTAAATGGATTATTGGTCAATCGCAAAATTTTTCAAAAATGAGAGGTTCAAGATCTGATATAAGTGATAAGGCTTATGGAGTGAGTTCTTCTTCAGGAAAAATAGCCAGTACAAAACAAGCAGAAACAGTTATTAGTGCTTCTGAATTAAGCATTGATTTTGCAATCTCTGAAAAGAAAACAATTCCGGCTGATGCAAGACCTTATCTTGTTGAGATTAATACCTTCGAAATTACTCCGACATACCGATACATTGCCATTCCAAAACTAGACTTACAAGCCTATCTTACTTGTGGTATCAGTGATTATGAACAATATAATTTAATGGAAGGTCCTGCAAATATTTACTATGACAAAACATTTATTGGCAGGTCATATATTGCGCCACAACTCTCTTTAGATACCCTTGAAATTTCTTTGGGAAGAGATAGAAAAGTAGCTTTGAAATATGAAAAGAAAAAAGAGTTGTCTCGCAAAAGCTTTTTAGGCAGCTCCACTATTCAGAGTTTTACTTATGAAATTACAATCAGAAATACGAACACGAAAGACATTTCGATAGATCTTTTTGATCAGATACCAATTTCTGAAAACAGTGAAGTTGCAGTTGACGTTAATGATATTTCCAACGCAGCTTTAAATAAGGATGATGGTACACTTCAGTGGCAGGTGAATCTGAAAGCCGGTGAAACTGCAAAGTACAGCGTTTCATATACTGTTAAATATCCTAAAGGTAAAAAAGTACAGATAACGCAATTCCGTCCTTTGCGTTGTCCTGATTTTTAAGTTTTATATTCCAGATACTCAATAAATATTCCCTGATAGCAATGTGGTTAAGTACCTGCTTGTAAGCTAGTCTTTTACGCTTATTTTTGTCACTTATGGCAGTTGTAAGCGCATTGGGTTCGTGGTATTTTAGAAAAAGAATTGGTCAGCTTGAAGAAGCTTCTTCCAATGCTGCCGAAACCCAACGCACAGTTTTGCGAACACTTATTTCCTCTGCGGAAGAAACAGAATTTGGTCGCCTTTACGAGTTTCATAACATTAAAACTTATGATCAATTCAGGCAAAATGTGCCTTTGCAA
>JACMRS010000231.1 GCA_014376345.1 Bacteroidia bacterium
ATTATTGTACTTTCATCAACAGTAAATCCTGAAGACAGTATTAAATCTGGAAGCTACAAAAGTGTTATTAATATTATGTCTAAGCCTATAACTGTAACCAGTCTTGATGCATTGAAAACATATGATAAATTTGCACATTATTTTGCTTGATATTGATAGTATTACGAATATATTTCTCTTTAAATTTTGCAGTGTAAATTATTCCTTCTCTAATTAAACACATCTTCATTGTTTAGAATACTTACGTAATTATAGTATCTGGAAGGTGCTACATTTCCTTCTTCCGCAGCATTAATTACTGCGCAACCCGGTTCATTTAAATGCACGCAATTGTGAAACCTGCATTTTGGTAAAAGCTCCTTCATTTCAGGAAAATAATGGCTTATCTCTGCTTTATCCAGATCGATAACTCCAAAATCTCTGATGCCCGGTGTGTCAATAACAGCTGTACTTTCATTGATACTAAACATCTCTGCAAAGGTGGTGGTGTGTTTGCCAACCTCATGACTTTTAGAAACAGTATTTGTTTTTTGAGTAGCGTTTTTAACAAGAAGATTCAATATGGTTGATTTACCTACACCAGAGTGGCCGCAGAGCAACGACAGTTTTCCCTGACAAATTGGTAAAAGTACCGCATCAGCATCTTTTTCGGTGGCTGAAAGCATTAAACATTTGTAGCCAAGACTATCGTACAGTTGCATGAGGTAGTTGGCAAGTGAAACGTCCTCTTCATTATATAAATCCTGCTTGTTAAAAACAAGGCAGACAGGAATATGATAAGCTTCTGCAGTTACGAGAAACCTGTCAATAAATCCAAGTGAGGTTTT
The DNA here is from genome assembly GCA_014376345.1 of Bacteroidia bacterium. Lineage (GTDB taxonomy): Bacteria > Bacteroidota > Bacteroidia > NS11-12g > UBA955 > JACMRS01. The sequence continues at coordinate 828 of JACMRS010000231.1, forward strand.
AGGAGCAGAAAGCGTTACAATCAGCAAAGCCTGATCGATATTGGCCGCAATAATCTGTCCTTGTTTACTCAGGTTATTCGATTTTCTGATAATGTAATTGTTGCGGGGAAGGATTTCATTGATTACACCAATCTGCTCATCTCCTGAGTTTTCATATTCATACCTCACCTTATCTCCAACTGCAACAGGATTGGTAGTTGTAAGTCCTTTAAGTCTTATTCTGCCTTTTATGCGGCTTGGCAGCATGTCGCCATTGTTTTCTTTTACCAAAAACCAGCTTCCGGTAGATTTAACAACAATGCCTTCCATTTTCATAACAGGAAATACTTAATTCAAGATTTAAAAAACCTGTTCAGCTATTTTTTTTGTGGCCTCAGAACGTCCCATTGTGTAAAAATGCAATACGGGCACTTTTGCAGCAACAAGCTCTTTACATTGATGTATGCACCATTCTACACCTGCTTTTTTTACATCATCTGTTGTTTTACATTTCTCAATTGTTTCGGTAAGTTCAAAAGGAATGTCAATATGGAAAAGCTTTGGCAAAACTGAAGTTTGTGCTTTTGCAGTCAAAGGTTTTATACCGGGAATGATAGGGACATTAATATTATTTTCTCTGCATTTATTTACAAACTCAAAATATTTTTTATTATCGAAAAACATTTGAGTAACAAGAAATTCAGCGCCTGCTTCAACTTTTCTTTTCAGAAATTTCATGTCAGTAGCAAGATTGGGTGCATCATGATGCTTTTCAGGATAAACGGCGGCACCTATGCAGAATCCGGTGACATTGGCATTCATAAGTTCTTCATCCAGATAAATTCCGCTGTTCATGTTTTTAATCTGATGAATCAGTTCAAGTGAATTGTTGTTTCCGTTTTCTTCGGCCCTGAACTGATTTTCATTTTTAAGGTTGTCTCCACGAAGCGCAAGAATGTTATCAATGCCAAGAAAATTCAAGTCGATAAGTGCATTTTCAGTATCTTCTTTAGTAAAACCTCCACAAATAATATGTGGTACCGCATCTATCCTGTATTTGTTCATCAATGCCGCACAAATTGCAACTGTACCGGGTCTTTTTTTCGTTGCAATTCTGTCGAATAAACCATCCGGTCTTTGCTTTATTAAATATTCTTCACGATGGTATGTTACATCTATAAATGCAGGTTTGAATTCCATCAGTGGATCAATACCGGAATAAATACTTTCTATGCTGTCTCCTTTTAATGGAGGAAGAATTTCAAAAGAAAACAAGGTTTCTTTAGCGTTATTAATATGATCGGTTATTTTCATGAATTTTATTCGAATGTTGCTGGCAGAATCATTGTTTGTGTTCCTCTGGTAATAGTAATTGTTGTTTTATCGCCTTTGTTATATTCTGACAATGCCTTCATATATTCCTGAACCGATGAAACAGGAAAATCTCCAAGTTTAATTATAATGTCACCTGTTTTTAATCCTGCTTTATCACCCGGCCTGTCTTTATTGACACCATCAACTCTTAATCCTGAACCGTCATAAATGTAATCCGGCATTATTCCGAGTGTAACTTTATAACTTACAAATTCTGATTCATTATTTTTTGTAGGGGTAAACGGAATTGTTTTTACTTTATTTATTTTTCCAATTAGTTTATAAATGTAATCATAACTGTACCACATTCCGGTATAATTAATGAGGGCTTCATCATCAGAGGGTAAGTGATAATCTTTATGTTGTCCGGTAAAAAAATGTAAATCGGGAATATTTTGATAATAAAAACTAGTGTGGTCGCTGCTGCCTGTACCACTTTCGGTTGTTCTTATTTTAATGTTGAAACTGTCAGTTGAAATAGTTTCTATTGCAGGTTTCCACACAGGTGAGGTGCCTACGCCATATACCATCAGCTTTTTCTTAGTTGAATCAAGTCTGCCAAGCATGTCAAAATTCAGCATGCAAGCAATTTTATCATTAGGTATTAAAGGATGTTTAACGTAATAATTTGAACCAAGTAAACCTTCCTCTTCGCCAGAAAAAGCTATAAATAAGTAATTGTGTTTTTTGTATTTTCCTTTTGAAAGTTTTCTCATCAACTCCATCATTACAGCTACCCCACTGGCATTGTCATCAGCTCCGTTATGTATTTTTCCTTCTTCTTTGGTTCTGGAACCACCAAGTTCGTTATAGCCTAAATGATCCTGATGGGCGCCAATAATAATTGTTGTTTTCTTTTTGTTGTTTTTAAACCCTATTACATTATGAGCAGTATTCTCAAGAGTTGCCACTTTCGAGAATATTTTTGCATGTATTGCTGATATGACGGTTGTATCGTGAACAAAAAGAACAGGGATTGCTGTTGGCCTTATGGTAACAGAAAGTTGCCCAGATGGATCCTTTTCTGTATTGTTTATACGGGTGAAAATTACACCTGAGGCACCATATTTAATGGCATTATTAACTTTGGTTGATACCTCAGAATATGGATCGTATTTAGAATGTGCGCTGTTGTCAGGAGATCCAATATACATTACAACGATAGAGCCTTTTAAATTTGCACTGTCTTTAAAATCATTGTGTCCGATAGCGGGTGCATAAATGCCATAACCGATAAATTTAATATTTGCATCAGCGCTGCAATCGTTGCAGGATTATTTAGAGATCATCGCTTCTCAATGGGACAAGGCTCTGCACGATTTGAAACGATTCGTCGAAGATTGAACTCCGTTTCTTGACTGAACTGAGCTTCCAGGCGCCTCAAGATCAAATTTATCCAAGACGAATCGATAGTGCCGAGAGTTTTTAGTTTTCGCGCACAAAGATTCATAACCTGTCGACCGATTCCTTGAGAGCGAAATTCTGGCTGCAAATAAATATCGTATCCAAATGCAGACTTTTCTTCGCGGTTTAGTTGAACCCAAAAGAAAACTGGGCGGCTTTCAAAAACTCTTCCTGGGTCTTGAATGCAACAAAAGAATCCACGCCCCCCTCGGTTTCTGAGAATTTCATTTGTGTTCGAATCATGGCGCCGTCAACAATGCC
>JACMRS010000001.1 GCA_014376345.1 Bacteroidia bacterium
TACTTCACGCATATCATACGGTTGGTTAGAGTTATCCGGAACAATATTTTCTAATTGGGTCCTGATTTCGTTTCCTCCATGATTGTAAGCAGTTGAAGGTGCTTTCTCCTCACAATTCTGAGGCATGTAAGATAAAAGTTTTTTCAAATTATTAAGACATTCGATCTCATTTGCAAACGCAAAATGCGCAACACCTGATTTAGACGAATGCACTGAAGCGCCACCTAGCTGTTCGCTGGTAACTTCTTCATTTGTAACAGTTTTAACAACGTTAGGACCGGTTACAAACATATAACTGGTATGCTCTACCATTGCTATCAAATCTGTAATTGCCGGTGAATATACAGCACCTCCCGCACAGGGTCCCATGATTGCAGAAATCTGTGGAATTACTCCGCTTGCTAATGTATTTCTGTAAAAAATATCTGCATAACCACCTAAAGAAACAACACCTTCCTGAATTCTTGCGCCTCCACTATCATTTAATCCTATAACCGGTGCACCATTTTCAAGTGCCAGATCCATTATTTTGCAAATTTTCTCTGCGTGTGTTTCAGATAATGATCCACCAAAGACAGTGAAATCCTGAGAAAAAACATAAACCAGCCTTCCATTAATTGTTCCATATCCGGTAACAACACCGTCTCCTGAAAATTTTTGTGTTTCCATACCAAAGTCATTGCTTCGGTGAACAACCATAGAGCCGATCTCATTAAAAGAAGATTCGTCAAGCAAAAAATGAAGGCGCTCTCTTGCAGTTAGCTTACCTTTTGCATGCTGGCTTTTTATCCTTGCTTCCCCGCCTCCCAAAAGCGTTTCGGCACGTTTATTTATCAGATTATCCTTTTTATTCATCAGGGCTTGCGATCAGTTATTTTAATGTACTCTAATTTCGTTGCAAAATAAACTTAATTGATGATAACAAAAAACCCCCCGGAATAATTTCCGGAGGGTTTCTGTATAATGTTTTTAATAATTATTTTACTACAGTGAATTTACTTGTAGAAGTATGGTCACCACTTGTATATTGAATAGTGTAAATACCAGCATCAAAAGCTGATGTGCTAACGGTAAAGTCTGACTCAATAGAAGCTGCAGTTTTAGAATAAACCAGTTTTCCTGTCATATCATAAATTTCAACAGTTCCGTTCGCGTTTAATACAGTGTAATTGCATGAAACAGTTAACACATCATTTACCGGATTAGGATATACAGATAAACCGGTTTCGTTAGTTGCGATATCTTTAACACTTACGCCAAACTTGTTTGGATTGTAATAAATCATCTCTTTTGTTAAAGTGTTATTTGAAGAATTTTCACCCTGAAGTTGATTAGGTATATTTGAAACTTTGCTGTTTAAAAGAAAAATAACATTTAAAGAGTTTTTGTAATAAGTTGATGAAGTTCCTGAAAAATCTAAATGAATAGTATCTCCTGAAGCGATATTTTCCTGAATCAATTTATAAAATGAACCTGAGAAAAGTGTAGTTGAAGGGTTGCTCTTTAAAACAACAGCGAATGCAAAATAAAGTGTGTCTCCAACTAAAACATCATCAATTCCATTATTTCTTAAAATAGCTTTAAGAGTGATGGTGGTACCTGTTTGAGCGCTACTGTTAATTTCTGTTGGAAGCACTATTTCATCAACAGACCAATCAACTTGTCTTTGTGCGTTAGCATAACCGCATGTTAAAGCAATGGTTAGCGTTAGTAAAAATTTTTTCATCTTGTTTATATTTATATTTTGAGCAAAAATAGCTAAATATTCTGATTTTGAATAAAAATCGTTAATTTTTAAACCGATTTAGGTAGAAAATTTTACTCCAGCAACATGCTAATCTCTTTTTCGCCAATTTTTGCGGAAGAAAATTCATTGTTTTCAACCAGCGATTCAGATAAAAGTAATTTTCTGTGCTGTAGCTTCAAAATCTTCTCCTCTACAGTATTTCTAGTTATAAATTTATAGACAAAAACAGTTTTGCTCTGGCCTATTCTATGGGTCCTGTCCATTGCCTGTCTTTCTGCTGCAGGATTCCACCATGGATCTACAATAAAAACATAATCAGCGGCCGTCAGATTAAGTCCTACGCCCCCGGCCTTTAATGAAATAAGAAAAAGTTTAATGCTGCTATCCGATTGAAAGTTTTCTACCTGCTTGCGTCTGTCATCCGGCAGAGTTGAGCCATCAAGATAATTATAGGAAGTGCCTGAAAAATCAAAATGCTTCCTGAAAATTGTTAACTGTTTGACAAACTGGGAAAAAATCAAAACTTTATGCCCATTTGCAATGGCTTCGTCTGCCATTCTCATCAGTTCTGTAAACTTGCCTGAATCTCCAAGGTAACTTTCCTGAGTCATTGCAGGATGATTCGCAATCTGTCTCAATTTCATTAATCCCTTTAGAATCATCATCTGAGATTTGTTAAAACCAAAATTTGATATTGATTTAAGCATTTCATTCCGGAAATGAATTTTAGTAGAATCATACAGACTTTGCTGCTCCTCAGTCATATCACATAAAAGCACCTGCTCATATTTTTCCGGCAAATCTTTAGCAACTTCTTGCTTTGTTCTCCTTAAAATAAAAGGTTTTATTAAATTTCTGAGTTCTTGAGTTTTAACAGGATTTTTATCTTTTTCAACTGCTTGTATGTATTTTTTTGTGAACGATTGATAGCTTCCCAAAAGACCCGGATTCAGAAAATTCATCTGACTCCATAAATCAGTGATTGAATTTTCTAGTGGCGTACCGGTAAGAACAAGCCTGCTTTCGGATCTGAGTTGATTTACTGCGAGTGCGGTTTGTGACAACGGATTTTTTATTGCCTGGGCTTCATCAAGTATTATTGTATTGAAAAATATCTTACTGAAAAGTTCAATATCATTTCTCACTGTTCCATAAGTGCAGATAATAATATCGTGTTTTCTGCTTTGTGTTTCTAAAAGTTCTTTATTTCTGTGAAAACCTCCATAAACAAATGTTTTAAGTGCGGTAAATTTTTTCGCTTCACTTTCCCAGTTAAAAACCAGAGAGGTTGGAACAATTACTAAAGAAGCTCTTGTTGCAACATCTGAATTTTCAGTCTTTTTTTTGCTGTTAACATTTGCTTTTTCATCCGAAAATAAAAAAATCTGCTCTTCATTATTTATAACCTGTTCCTTATCCTTTAAATCTTTGCGAATAGTTTTTTTCTCTGACTTAATCTGTTTTCTTTTTTCCTTATAATACTGAAGCACAGCAAGCGCCTGCAATGTTTTACCCAAACCCATATCATCTGCCAGACAGCCGCCAAGTTTAAGTTCTTTCAGTGTTTGAATCCAATTGTATCCGCTGGCCTGATAGGGTCGCATACGTGCTTTTAAACCGACTGGAAGCGGGTATGGTGCAAGATTTTCGGCATCCTGAAGATTTTTAAGATTATCAATTGCCGTTGACGTATTTTTTTGATCAGATAAATTGTCTAGAAGCGCAAAATGATGTTTCTTTATTTTCAGATGCTCATTTTCTTCTTCACCAAAATCAAAAAGACTTGAATATTTTTCAAACCATTCTTCAGGTATAACAGCTATTGTATTATCCGGCAACAGATACTCTCTTCTACCATTTAAAAGATGGTGTTTAAGTTTTAAAAAAGGAATTAAAAACTCACCGAATTTTACCATCCCTTTTAAATCAAACCAATCGCTGTGCTCTTCAACATCAAAACTTAAAAGTGTTTCTGTCAAAACAAATTTTCTTGAAAGAAGATTCTGCTCTATTATAAAACCTCTCTCTTCAAGCAGAGATTTATTTCTTGATAAAATCTCAACAAGAGCTAAGTTTCCAGCGGATTGCTCATCAGAAATAAACAGAGAGCCATCATAAAGTTTTAGTCCAATATTCTCAAGCACTGTACGTATTAAATCTTCTGTTTTGCGTTGCCTTCTGATTCGCCTGAATACAAAGTTATCGTTTACATTTTCCAGTGAAACCGAAACCCACTTTTTTGAATGGTATGGAAACTGGTAATTGCCATAATTAAAATAAAGTGTTGCGCAAACTTTGTCTGTCCAAAGATTTTCGAGTTTTAAAACCGGTGTCGCAACATGACTTTCGGAAACGATGTCAAATCCTACGGCATAAACATCATACTGCTCTATTAGTGGTTTAACAAATTTTTCAAAATAATTTGCCTCTGCTGACTTCGGAATCTTAATGAATTTTTTATTTAAAAAAGGCTTCAGTTTATTTCCGTCTGTTTCTTTTGTAAAGGTTATCAGTTTGTTTCCTGTCAGAAGCCATGCGGGTTCTTGTAATATCAGCTCGCTTCCGTTTTGACTGAAATCAATGCGTTCATCATTTAGTTTTATCGTGGCAAAATAATTTGTGTCTTCCTCATTTCGCCTGAAATGA
>JACMRS010000232.1 GCA_014376345.1 Bacteroidia bacterium
CCTGCTAATATCGTTAAAATTACTATAACCAATGGTGGAATTTTTTTAAATGAAAGTAAGCCAATAGTTAATGCCATCACTATAAGATTAGTAGTGATAATTGGTCCGGTAGTCTTAAGCATGGGCATTATCATAAAACAGGCGGCAGACCATACCAGTCCAATTGCAACTGCAATAATCCCATCAAGCGATCGGTTTACTATCGGATAAAGTTTGAGTTGATTCCAGATTGGATAGACAAAAAATATCATCAGTGTACCGGGTAGAAAAATTGCAATAGTACCGACAGCACAGCCTATCAGTTGTCCAAAAGTATTATATCCCAGAGTTTTCATTGCCATGCCATTGGCATAAGTAGCCAGTGAAAATGTCGGTCCGGGTACGGCTTGCAGCAAGCCCAATCCAGTATTGAATTCAGCTAAAGTAAGGTATCTTTTTTGTCTGAACTCCACAAACTCAGTTAAAATCATAGAATACAATACATTTCCACCTCCAAAAACCATACTGCCCATACGGTAAGTATTTTCAAATAACAGCACAGGCCTTGCAATTGAAGGGTAATACTGTTTTGTAATAGCACCCACAACAGCAGCACCTATTAAAATGGATACAAACAAAATGAAATTGGCCCAGCGGACATTCAGGATAGGTTTGTCATTTGGAATAAAGGTTCTTTTGCCAAAATTTACACTCATTACTGCACCGAAAATCAATAATACAGGAAAAGAAACCGGTGAATGTGCCATTACTGACACAATACAGGCTATCGCAGCAAGCGACATGCTTAAAGTATCAGTTTTCAGAATTTTAGACATTTTATAAGCTGCAAAAATGATAAATCCAACAGCCATTGGTCCGACATATCTGAGGTAATCTAAATTAAGATATGATGAAGTGAGAACGAAAATAGTCATGATAATCGTTGCCGGCATAATCCAGATCAGCAGTGCAAGGAAAGCCAGTCTTGCACCACCCATTTTGTATCCTATCGCAGTTAATGTCTGGGTAGAAGTTGGTCCGGGTAAAATTTGGCAAAGAGAATTGAGCTCAAGAAGTTCACTTTCTGAAATATAGCGTTTGTCTTTAACAAGCTTTTTTAGAAAAAGTGAAAGGTGCATCTCAGGGCCTCCTATAGCTGAAAGCGTTAGTAGGAGTACATCTTTTAAAAAAACAATATCACGGACTTTCTTAAAGTCACTTTTATTGATCAAATTATTGAAAAATTTTGTTCAAATTTGCATAAAATAAATCTATGTTGAAAAAGATTTTTAAATTAAACCTCATATTTTTTTTTCTATTATTGATTGTAATAGGTTCAAACTCTTGCAGCAGTAATAAAAAATCTGACAATGACGTTATCGTGGAAATGCGGATGGTTGATTCTTTAGATTTGGGAATTGATCAGATAAAAGACTGGCTCGACAGGGCGCCGCTGCATGAAATTCAGGAAAGAATTGATGTGATTGAAACAAATCTGGCATTTATTCAGCAAAATTATAAAGGTACCTTAAATGATGAAATGAAAGGTATTCTGAATGATTACAAAGCTTTGGGTGAAAATTATAAAATTCAGGAAAAAGAATATGTTCCGATAGTAACTAAAACTGAGGAATCATTTACCAGACTTCAAGCTTTAAAACAGTCTGCCACTGAAAAAGACTATCCTAAAAAAGAATTTTTAAGATATTATTATCAGGAAAGAATTGAGGTTTATAAAATTCATAAAAAGGCTTCAATTATTCTTCAAAATTTCATTGATACAGATTTACACTACGAAAGACGTGAAAAGGAAGTAGAAGATTTCTGCGAAACGATTAAGCCAAAATAATATAATTTGTATAAATTTGTAAACTTATTAAACCTCAATATTAAACCTCATTATTAACTCAAAAGTCCCTCAACTTTAATGATCCTTACCTATGAAATACTTATTAATAATGGCCTTTTTGGTCCCACGATGCTATGCCGGTGGCGTACTTCCTGTTAACGGTGCCCGCTCTTATGCAAGGGGAGGCTGCTCTGTAACTGAGTCTGATATTTGGAGTGTTTCCAACAATCAGGCAGCGATAGTTTTTATTAAAAAGCCTGCTGTTGCTTTCTTTTACCGTAACCGTTTTAATGTTGAAGGAACAGCAAATCAAAATATAACAGCAGCAATTCCTTATGGTATTTATGCTTTCGGTGGATCGCTGAGTTATTATGGCAACAGCGATTACCATGAGCAAAAAATTGCTTTTTCAATGTCTGCTAAACCGGATAAAAATTTTTCATTCGGTCTGTCAGGAAATTATAATTCAGTTTTCATTAAAGATTATGGATCATGGGGTGTCGTTACTGTTGATGGTGGAATGCTTGCAAAACTTTCTCCAAAAGTTACAGCAGGATTTCATGTATTAAATTTATTAAGAGGAACACTTAAAAATTCGAGTGCTCAACCTCTTCCGGTTATTTATAAATGTGGAATTGGTTACAGGCCATCAACAAAATTACTTGTTGCTACTGAAGTGAAAATTATTGATGGAAAAAGTTGTGTGTGCTCAGGAATTGAATATTTACCTGCTACCAATCTCAGTATAATGGCGGGGATTTCAACACTTCAACCTCAGTTTTCTTTTGGAGTTGGCTTTACAGGAAAAAATTACAGAATTGATGTTTCTTCAGTTATTCATCAATATCTGGGCGTCAGTCATCAGGTAAGTCTTGTCTTTGAAATTGTTAAAAAGACTTCCAAATGAAGATATATCATTTGAAAAGCATCATTGTTCTGTTTGTTTTTGCAATGAATTATTCGAAATTGTGTGCACAGATAACTGATGATGAATTGGACAGGCAAATTACTCAGTCTCTAGAAAATTCAGGCTCAGCGGAAGGGGAGGATGAGGCGCTAAACGATCTTGCAATTGAGTTTCAGGAATTGTTAAAGCATCCTGTTAATATTAATTCATCAAATGAAACAGGACTGCTAAAAGTGCCGGGTATGACGGTTTTAATGGCAAATTCTATAATCCTCCATAGAAAAAAATATGGAAATTTTCTAAGTTTATATGAATTGCAGGCAGTTGCCGGAATAGATTTTCAGTTGCTTAAAGAAGTGATAAAATATTTGAGTGTTGGAGACAATCCTTCCTCTAAAATAACTTTTCCTACTTTGATTTTAGAAGGAAGAAATGAACTTTGGCTTATATCAGGCAGGCGTTTGCAGGAAAGTGCCGGTTATAAAAGTATCAAAGGAAAAGATCTGGCTTATAAAGGAAATCCTTACCGGATGGCGATGCGTTACCGTTATTCTTTTTCAAACCGGTTGTTAATCAGTTTTTCAGGAGAAAAAGATGCAGGGGAACAATTTTTAAAAGGAAGTAACAAATATGGTTTTGATTTTAATAGTTTCAATCTGACTCTTAAAAATACCGGTAGATTAAAAATGCTTGTAATTGGAGACTTTCAGTCTGCTTTCGGTCAGGGATTAACTTTTGGTACAGCAGCAGGTTTTGGTAAATCTGCCAATGTGCAGAATGTTAAAAGAAATGCAAATGGATTAAGGCCTTTCAGATCATTTACTGAAAGTGGTTTTATGCGTGGAATTGGAGCAGGTTTTAAACTAAATAATAAACTGATGTTAACCTCATTTGTAAGTTATAAAAAATCAGATGCAACAATTCATGAAGATACTTTGGGAGATTATTTTACAAGTATAAGTGTCTCAGGATACCACAGAACTGAAAATGAAATTAAATCAAAAAACAGTTCAGGTGAAATGATTTTGGGATCCAATCTGTCTTATGATTTAAGTAAATTCCATTTGGGTTTTACTGCGGTTTCAAAAACTTATTCAAACAAAAAAGTTAAGAATCCCGACCTCTACCGCTTATTCGATTCTCAGGGAAAAAACAACACATCTTTTGGTGCTGATTATCATTTTTTAGTGGCTAACATCCTGGCTTTTGGTGAAATCTCAGCAAATGGTTTTAATAAAAGTGTGTCTTATATCAATGGTATGGTTATCAGTCTGGATAAAACTTTTGATATTGCAATTGTAAATAGAAATTATTCTGTGCAATACAGTCCTGTGAGTTCAAATGCCTTTTCAGAAGCAGGGTCAGGTACAAATGAAAAAGGCACATACATTGGCGCGTCCCTTAATGCGGGTAAAGGAGTTACGTTAAATGCATATTACGATATTTTCAGATTTCCATGGTTGAAATATCGAATTGCAGCGCCTTCACAGGGTAATGATGTATTGTTTGAATGCAGGTATTCGGAAAGAAAGAAGTTTGCTGTTTATACCCGTTACCGCAGAGAGCAAAAAATGCAGGATCTTTCAGTTAGTCCGGGTTCAGTGAAAGTACAGGAATCTGTTTGCCGGCGTACTTTTCGTGTTCATCTTGAAAGTAAAATATCAGATATTATTAGTATTCATTCGAGAATAGAATCGAGTTTCTATTCGGGAAATAATAAAAGCAGCAAAGGCATATTTTTATTTCAGGATTTTGTTTATTCCGGATTAAAAAAAACAACTGTCAC
>JACMRS010000233.1 GCA_014376345.1 Bacteroidia bacterium
CGGGTAATCTTACCAATTGGTGGACCCCAAAAGACCTTGAAAACTTTCAGGGATTAAGTAAAAAGTATATCAATTACTTCAGCAGTTTCGAACCTTTTACTGGTATACATGTGAATGGTGAACTTACAATTGGTGAAAATATTGCAGATTTGGGCGGATTAACACTGGCATACTATGCATTGGAACATTCGCTTAAAGGAAAGCCTGAACCAAAAAAGATCGATGGTTTTACCTGGCAGCAAAGATTTTTCCTAGGCTGGGCTCAGGTATGGCACAATAATATACTGGATGAAGAATTAAGAAATCGTCTTCAAACAGATCCACACTCACCTGCAAAATATAGAATTAACGGACCATTAAAGCATTTGCAGATATTTTATGATGCCTTTAATGTAAAACAAGGTGATAAAATGTGGCTGCCAGAAACAGAAAGAGTTGTGATCTGGTAAAAACAGAATATAAGTTCCCTAAATATTTTAATGATTTGCTTAAAAGATCAGTGGTTTAGAAATCTTCAAATCACTGATCTTTTTTCATTTATAGTTTGTCAATACTATTTAAAAATCAGGATTCAACCCTATTCTTAACTTTATTTTAGAGCGTAAATTTTTGGTTTAGATATTTTAAATCAATTGAATTGAAAATCAGAATTTAATAAAGAATTTTACCTCCATATTAATCAAATTTTAATACAAGAATCTTTCTTATATTAAGAACTAATCAATCTTCTTCCACAACGCTTAAAGTAATATTTGCAGGCTGCTTAAATATCCAAAGCCTTTGTCCTACAAAATTAAAAAGTGCTGAGAAAACTGTTGCAAAAAAGAATGCCAAAAACTTGTCACCTTTAAAGCTCAATAAAGGAGTAGAGTTTCCATCTGCATAATTGATGAGAGAAGTGAAGGTAAAATCTGGAATAGCATTTAAAGACAATTGATTTATCAGAGTATTACAGATAAATGAAATCCCATAAATAACTCCAAACTTGTAAAGTAGTGTTTTATTAGTTTTTTCCTTATGCCTCCAGGTCCATATTTTGTTGAAATAATAAGTAAAAACAGACCCGCTGATAAAGCCTATAGCTTTAGCTATCATTACACCTGTAATAATAAATAATTTACTGCCCATATTTATCCTGCCTGTTTCTTCAGGAAATACACCTGAAAGTGAATAGTAAACGACCATGTCTACTAATACAGCTGAAACGCCAACAATCAAAAACTTGCTTATTTGCTTTATAAAAACTCTCACTACCCGGCAAATGTAATTATTCCATTCCGAATATTTGCATTCATGCCAAATGGCAAGGGTAAATTTAATGCAACATGTCCAACAGGCATATTATAAATAACCGGATAATCATATTCTGCAACATGGTCGCTGATAATTTCATGAACAGTGTGACCAAATGGAATTGTATTATCCCTCATATCCTTTACTTCTCCGACAAGTAAGGTTTTCAGGTTTTTTAATTTGCCGGCCCTTTTCATTGCCATCATCATTCTGTCAATATGATAATAATATTCATCGAGATCTTCTAAAAACAATATTTTTCCATCCGTGTTAATATCAGATGAAGAGCCAAGCATGCTGTATAAAACTGAAATATTTCCACCTGTAATAACGCCTTCAACTTCAATATTTTTGTCTTCTACTGGTAAAAAATAATCTTCGCCTTTTAAGAATTTAAATAATTCAAAAGCAGATTTATCCTTTAAAATATTATTTTCTTCTTCTGCAGGAAGCGCTCCGCGCAAACTTATAGGCATTATCGCATGAAGAGTCGGAATATTGAAATTTGCGAAAACATGACTGTGAAAAACAGTAAAATCACTAAAACCAATTAACCATTTTGGATGTTTAACAAAGTTATCAAAATTTATTTTATCTATAATTCTCGCACAACCATAACCACCTCTTGCACACCAGATAGCTTTAATTGTTGGATCGTCAAGCATTTGCTGCATATCCGAAGCTCGCTGCTCATCAGTTCCCGAAAATTGTCTGTTTTCTCCATAAAGATTTGCCCCTTCTACTGCTATAAATCCTTGTTTGTGAATTAAAGCAATCGCAGATGCCATTTCTTCGTGGCTCACTTTACGGGCACAAGCAACTATGGCTATTTTATCTCCTGAAACTAAAAACGGTGGTTTCATTCAGTCTGAGTTGATGTTGAAAGCGACATAGCAAAATGTCTGATTCCGGCTTCATTAAACTCAGGACCGAATGCTTTAAAATCAAATTTTTCATACAAAGGCATCGCAGCAATCTGAGCATGTAAAAGTAGTGTTTTATCAGCAGGAACATCCTTAAGTATATTTTCCATTATTGCCGAAGCCACTCCTTTATTCCGGAATTCTTTTACAACAGCAAAACGCTCAAGTTTTATCTTTTCTCCTTTTGGTCTCCACCTGGCAGTGCCAGCCGGTATACCATTAAAAAAAGCCAGATAATGATTTGATGAATCTTCAAATTCGTCATACTCCTCTGCGGCATCTACTTCTTGCTCCTCAACAAAAACTGTTTGTCTTATTTTAAAAACTTCTTTAAGTGCAGCTTCATCATTTACTCTCTCAACCCGGATCATACCGACGAAAATAATTTATTTTATTGTAACTTTATCATTACAAAGAGCGTTTTTATAATAATTGGCATAATAATTGAAACAAATGGGAAAAAACCGAAGCATCATGAAATCAAAATTACTTTTAAGTCTTTTAATACTTTTATCATTTATTGCAAAAGGCCAGATAAATACAGTAAAACCATCTATAAATAAAGAATTTTCAGCCAGAATTTATCCTAATCCAGCGGTATCATCTTGCCAGATAGAATTTTCAGGTTATCAGGATAATGAGATAACAGAAATCAGAATTATGAACCTACTTGGTTCTGAAGTTTATAAAACAACTCGATCATCTTCAGAAAACATTGAAATTAATTTTATTGATGCAGGTATGGTTAACGGTATCTACCTTATAAAGATAACACATAAAGGCAAAACCGTTATAAAAAGACTTGTGATTCAGTCTTAAATATAATTTTCAACTTATTCATTTTCAACAACTTAAGGCTCTATTTGCTTTTAGAAAAAAATTAGTACCTTTGCACACTATTTTTTAAAACAAATATGAGCATTTCAAAAATACAGCAACTGTTAGGAAACCAGGCTGACACCCTTCTGAATCACACATCAAAAACTGTTACAAAAGACCTGCTTCATTTACCGGGTCCGGATTTTGTAGAACGTAGTTTTATGCAGACTAACAGAAGTCCACAGGTACTTCGCAGCTTATCTGCCCTATATAATCATGGACGTTTAAGCGGTACAGGTTACCTTTCAATACTTCCTGTAGATCAGGGTATAGAACATAGTGCAGGTGCATCATTTGCGCCTAATCCGGCTTTTTTCGACCCTGAAAATATTGTAAAACTTGCTATTGACGGCGGTTGCAATGCTGTAGCATCAACCTTTGGAGTATTAGCAGCAAATTCACGCAAATATGCTCATAAGATTCCTTTCATAGTGAAAATAAATCACAATGAGTTTCTGACCTATCCTAACAAATTCGATCAGATAATGTTCGGAAGTGTTGAAGAGGCCTGGAACCTTGGTGCAACTGCAGTTGGTGCTACCATCTATTTCGGTTCACCTGAATCTTCACGTCAGATTGTTGAGGTTGCTCAGGCATTCGAACGTGCTCACGAACTTGGAATGGCTACCATTCTCTGGTGTTACCTTAGAAACAACGATTTCAAAAAAGATGGTGTTGATTACCACACCGCATCTGATATCACTGCACAAGCTAACCACCTGGGAGTAACTATACAAGCTGATATTATCAAACAAAAACTACCTACAAATAATGGTGGTTACAATGCCATTAATTTTGGCAAGACACATAAAGATGTTTACAGCAAATTAACCACTGACAATCCAATAGATCTTGCACGTTATCAGGTACTTAACTGTTACAATGGCCGTATCGGACTTATCAATTCAGGTGGTGAAAGTAAAGGAGAAAGTGATCTTTCTGAAGCAGTTACAACCGCAGTAATTAACAAACGTGCTGGTGGTCAGGGTCTGATTTCAGGTCGTAAAGCTTTCCAGAAACCATTTAATGAAGGCATTGCATTATTGAATGCTGTTCAGGATGTGTATCTTGAAAAAGAGGTTACAATAGCCTGATAAACTGCTATTTTTTTAATAAAACCAAAGGGTCAACCTAATATACAAACATGAGCTGGTTTAAACGTGTTACCGAAGGTATAACAACCAAAACTAATCAGAAAAAAGCCACACCGGATGGCCTTTGGGATAAATGTCCGCGTTGTAAGGCAATAACTGCCCACAAGGATATGGTGATCAACCAATATGTTTGTCCGGAATGTAATTTTCACAATAAAATAGGCTCAAAAGAATATTTTGACATCCTTTTTGATGATGGAAAATTTAAAGAACTCGATCCAAA
Source organism: Bacteroidia bacterium (assembly GCA_014376345.1). GTDB lineage: Bacteria > Bacteroidota > Bacteroidia > NS11-12g > UBA955 > JACMRS01. The sequence goes on from JACMRS010000233.1 coordinate 4,473, forward strand.
TCTTATTTCCGGAGATCCATTAAATTTCAGTGATTCAAAATCTTATAAATCCAGGATTCTTGATACCATTGAAAAAACCAATCTTAAGGATGCAGTAAGAGTTGGAGTAGGAAAAGTTACTGGTCAAAAAATTGTAATCTGTTGCATGGATTTCGGATTTATCGGCGGTTCTATGGGATCTGTTGTTGGTGAAAAAATTGCAAGAGGAATTGACCATGCAAGAGAAAACAACATTCCTTTGCTGATTATTTC
>JACMRS010000234.1 GCA_014376345.1 Bacteroidia bacterium
AGTGTCAGGTTTGGCAATATGAGATTTTATGCAATTGCCGGTGTTCGTTTCTCTCATGATTTTGCATCTAATGAAAGTACAGAACGCGGACCGTTAAAGCCGCTTATCGCTTTAAAGAAAAATTCAGTTTATTATGAATATGGCTTTGGATTTGATTATTTTCTGATTTACAATCCTTTGTCTATAGAGTTTAAAATGTCGAACTCATTTACAAATTTGCTTTCAACAGATCCTTATATTTATTCAAGCTCAATAGGAAGATTACAGGGAAGGCTTTTCCAGGTATCCCTGCATTTCCAGTAATGAAATTTCAATTAAACCATACCGACACGGCAACTAAAGCTAGGGCTGCAACGCTTACTACTGATCATGGCGAAATTCAAACGCCGATATTTATGCCTGTAGGAACTGCGGGAAGTGTGAAAGGTATCAATCAGCAACAACTTGAAACAGATATAAATGCACAGATTATTCTTGGCAATACTTATCATCTTTATTTAAGGCCGGGAATTGAAATTTTAAAGGAAGCCGGCGGATTACATAAATTTATTGGTTGGGAAAGACCCATTCTGACTGATAGCGGCGGGTATCAGGTTTACTCACTTGCAGACAGAAGAAAGTTAACTGAAGAAGGCGCAAAATTTCAATCGCATATAGATGGCAGCAGACATTTATTTACTCCCGAAAATGTAATGGATATTCAGCGTGCAATAGGTGCCGATATCATTATGGCGTTTGATGAGTGCACGCCTTATCCTTGTGAATATAATTACGCAAAAAAATCACTTCAGCTCACTCATAATTGGCTTGAAAGATGTTGTAAAAGATTTGATGAAACAGAAGGATATTATGGATATCAGCAGTCGCTGTTTCCTATTGTTCAAGGGAGTGTATTTAAAGATCTGCGAGAAAAATCTGCAGAATTTGTAGCCGCACTTAACAGAGAAGGGAATGCTATCGGAGGTCTTTCAGTTGGAGAGCCACATGAAGATATGTATGCAATGACAGAACTTGTTTGTAACATACTTCCTGCAGATAAACCAAGATACCTGATGGGTGTGGGTACGCCCATGAATATTCTTGAGTCTATAGAGCTTGGTGTCGATATGTTCGATTGCGTAATGCCCACAAGAAATGGTCGTAACGGCATGTTATTTACTGCAAACGGAACTATAAATATTAAAAACAAAAGGTGGGAAAAAGATTTTTCACCTGTAGACGAACTGATAACCCCATTATATAGCAAAGCTTATTTAAGACATCTGATGATGGCAGGGGAGATGCTTGGTTCGCAGCTTGCCAGTTTGCATAACCTTAAATTTTATTTATGGTTGGTTACCGAAGCCAGATTTCAAATAGTTAACGGAACTTTCTCCGAGTGGAAATCAAAAATGTCTTTAACTTTATCCAATAAGCTATGATTAAAAAGCTCGACTGGTATATAATTAAAAAGTTTCTTACTACATTTTCTACTACTCTCGGGCTGTTTATCATTATTATTGTTGTTTTCGATGTTTCAGAAAAGCTGGATGATTTTCTTACGAACCATGCACCTTTAAGTGCTATTATTTTTGATTTCTACCTTAATTATATTCCAAATTTCCTCAATCTTTTCAGTCCTATATTTATATTTATTTCTGTTATATTTTTCACTTCAAAACTTGCTTCAAGAACAGAAGTTGTAGCCATGCTTGCAAGTGGAATCTCTTACCGGAGGTTTTTGCGTCCATACATTATTACTGCTACTTTATTGGCAATACTTTCATTTATGCTTAATGGTTGGATCATTCCTAAAGCCGATAAAAAAAGAATTGAATTTGAAAACCGTTATGTAAGAGAAACTGATAAGAAATTCGCAAATGCTGTTCACCGTCAGATCAAGCCGGGAACCATGTTATATATCGGTTATTTTACTCAGAATGACAGTACCGGAGGTGATATTGCTCTTGAGAAATTTAATGCTACCGAACTGGAAAGTAAAATGTACGCAAAACGTATTAGCTGGAACAAAAAGACAAAAAAATGGAAGCTTGATGATTATTTTATCAGAGATTATAATAAAGATGGCAGTGAAAAAATAAAGCGCGGAACAACAATAGATTCGGCTATTGAGTTTAATCCTGATGATTTTTTTATGAGGACAGATGATGTGCAGTCTTTTAATATGACCGAACTTAATGATTTTATTGAAAAGGAAGAAATGCGGGGTGCCAGCAATACCGATTTTTATGTTACCGAAAAATACAGACGCTATGCGTCACCCTTTTCAACCTTTATTCTTGTAATTATTGGAGTGTGTGTTTCTTCTAAGAAAAGCAGGGGAGGTGTGGGCTTAAATCTTGGTATTGGAATTTTATTAAGCTTCTTATACCTTTTTGTAATTCAGTATTTTATCAGTTATGGCAATCAGGGGAAAATATTTCCAATGCTAGCTGTGTGGTATCCAAATCTGATATTTGGATTTATTGCATTTATACTTTACCGAAAGGTTCAGAAATAATTATTTTCCTTTGAAATCGGCAGTTCTCTTTTCAACAAATGCCGACATACCTTCTTTCTGATCTTCAGTTGCAAACAGCATATAGAAATTTTTTCTTTCAAAATACAATGCTTCCTGAAGTGGCATTTCAAAAGCTTTAAGTACACTTTCTTTGGCCATTTGTACTGCTATCGGAGATTTGGAAGCAATTACTTCAGCAAGTTTCATCGCTTCCTGCAAATAAATTTCAACCGGAACAACTTTGTTAACTAGTCCGGCAGCAAGCGCTTCATCAGCAGAAATAAATTTACCTGAAAGAACCATTTCCATAGCTCTGGCTTTACCGATTGCACGCGTCAGTCTTTGTGTACCACCTGCGCCCGGCATTACTCCGATATTGATTTCAGGCTGACCAAACTGAGCTGTTTCTGAAGCCACGATCATGTCACAAATCATAGAAAGTTCGCAACCACCACCGAGTGCAAATCCGCTGACAGCTGCAATAATTGGTTTTTTTGTTTTATGAATCTGGTCCCATATACTAAACTGATCTATTTTCAGCATGTCAATAGGATTGCGGTTAGCCATTTGTTTGATATCAGCGCCTGCAGCAAAGGCTTTTTCATTGCCTGTCAGAACTATACATCTAATGGTATCGTCGTTATCAATATTTTTTAGGACATCCTTAAGTTCATTCATCAGTTGAAGGTTAAGGGCATTCATTTCCTTAGGACGGTTTAATTGAATAGTAGCGATAAATTTAGCTGCTTGTTTATTAACGATGATAAACTCGGGTGTAGACATGCTGCAAATATAAAGTTTCCCGTTGTTTTGCCCTATTTTTAAAGGAATGATTTTAATAAAATGGACACCTGCTTGTATTAAAAGGAAAAAAGGTCTGGATATGTTTGTTTTTAAAATAGAATACACTATTTTTGCACCCTTTAAAATAAACAACAGATATGAGTTTAGTAAACTATGAATCTGTAATCATATTAACACCCGTACTTTCTGAACAGCAAATGCAAGAAGCTGTTAAAACATACAGAGAGTTGATTACAGAGCAAGGTGGCAAAATTGTCCACGAAACAAACTGGGGCTTAACAAAGCTGGCTTACCCGATTAACAAAAAGGTAACAGGCTTCTATCATTTTTTCGAATTTCAAGCTGAGGCATCATTTATTGCCGTACTTGAAACTAACTATCGCAGGGACGAGAGGATCATGAGATTCCTTAACCTTAAGCTGGATAAGCATGCCGTAGTGTACAACGAGCGTAAACGCAAGGGCGAAATTGCACCTGCACGTAAATATGAAAAAAAGGAGGGTAAATAATGAGCGCGCCAAGAGATAAAAATTTCGTGTTTACGAACACACCGCAGGCTGCAATGGCCAAAAAATATTGCCGATTCAAAAAACATGGTATTAAGTATGTGGATTTTAAGGATTCTAACTTTCTACTTAAATTTATGAATGAGCAAGGTAAAATTCTTCCGGGTCGTATTACCGGAACATCAGAAAAATATCAGAGAAAAGTGGCTACAGCAGTTAAACGCGCAAGGTTTCTTGCCCTGTTGCCTTTTGTTGCAGATGGCTTAAAATAATTAGAGGAGACAGAAACAATGAAACTGATTTTAACGCAAGACGTAAAGAATCTGGGCTACAAAGATGATGTAGTGACAGTAAAAGATGGTTATGGCCGTAATTTCCTTATCCCTAAAGGTATTGGTAAAATCGCCTCTGATGGTGCTTTGAAAATGCTTGCAGAAGATATTAAGCAACGTGCTTTTAAACAAGACAGAATTAAAAATGATGCAGATGCTCTTTCAGGAAAGCTTGATGGCATTAAAGTAACACTTAAAGCTAAAACCGGATCTTCCGGTAAGATCTTCGGATCGATCACTACCCTTCAGCTTGCTAACGCTCTTAAAGAGCTTGGCTTCGATGTTGACAGAAGAAAGATCGTTTTCAATGATGATATCAAAATGATAGGCGATTATAAAGCTACATTAAACCTTCACAAAGAATACTCTAAAGAGATCGATGTTGAAGTTGTATCTGAATAGTTAAACTGACATTAATATTAAAGGGACTGCGAAAGCTGGTCCCTTTTTTTATGCTTTGTTTTATTAGTGAAGAGTAAATTGAAATATTATATCAAACTCACAGCAGTATTGATTTGCATTGGTTTGCAATTCAAAATAATAACACACTTAAATGCTATGCAATAAATACTTTTATATTGAAAAGAATACTTGTTACAATCTTTCAATCATAAAGCATCTTAATAAAAACTAGCCCTTTTTATTTCTTTTAAAATCAGCCAGATTAAATGCAATCGAAAATTGATTAGAATTAATGCCGGGAAAATAAGCAGCACTGCCGTAAGAAAGCCTGAATTTACTGATCTTAATTCCAACACCCCAACAAAAGCCTGTTGTACTGCGTCTGATTTCAGGAGCTAATTCCTTGCGCCTTTGGTGGTTGTATCCAAACCGAAGGTTAAAAGATTTAATATTGAATTCACCACCCAAAATAAAATGCCTCAGAATATTATCACCCATTGTCATTTTCTGAATCTTAGGCTTATTATTCGCATCCAGATTTGAAGATGTTGAATTGGTATTTACATACCGGAAATCCGGACTCTGCAAATCGTGAATCACTATATTATATAATAAAGGTAAATGCTTTAACTTTTTCGAAATTGCTACCTGAATTTCAAAAGGCATGCCTTGTCTTTTTGTTCCTGCATAAGGCACAAACTGAACACCCATGTTTTTTACAACAAGTCCGATTGTTAGTTTCTGAGCCGTATCAGCATAAATTCCTCCAAGATCCACACCAATTCCATTGCTTATATACTCCCCAAGAACAGAATAAACATACTTAAGAGATGCACCATAAGACCATTTAGTTTTGTATTGTCTGCCCAATGAAATATTAAGGCAATTATCGGTTGCTTTAAATGTACCGGTTGGGTCACCATTAGGGTCATAACCATTAAATGTGCCATAATTCATATAAAGCAATCCTGCTGAAAATGTACCGATTTTTTTATAATTTCTGCTATAAGCAAAGTAACCGTTTTTAATGTCGTTACCACCCTTAATTTTTGAATATCCAGTATTGAAATTCATACTGCCATGCTTATCCATTGATTTGTTAAGCAAAGCCGGATTCAACCAGGGTAAAGTAATATCATTATCCTGAATAGCCAGCATACCGCCACCCATTGACATTATGCGGGCAGAAACAGACTGGTTGACAAAAGCATAAACACCTCTGCCACCGGGTTGAGATCTTGCAGTTAAGCAAAATGTAATAGTAAAAAAGAAGATTGCTAATTGTTTCATTCAGATGCTTAACTCCTTTTAGTTTATTTTATTTTATTATAAAAAAAATATGACTGAACAGTTAAATGTTTTGTGAATGACCCTTTTCTTCTCTGTAAATAAGATCAATCGGCCTTAAAACTTTTTCATTCAATAAAGCAATATCAATTACTTCAAGCATATTTTTGACATAATGAAATGTTAAGCCTTTCAAATAATCTTTAGGAATGTCATCTACATCTTTTTTATTTTCATGACACATGATAATATCTTTAATTCCTGCTCTTTTAGCTGCAAGAATCTTTTCTTTAATACCACCGACAGGCAATACGCGACCTCTTAATGTGATCTCACCTGTCATCGCCATGTGTGACTTTACTTTTCTCTGTGTAAATAATGAAGCCAGTGAAGTAAGTATAGTGATACCTGCACTTGGTCCGTCTTTTGGAATAGATCCCGCCGGGAAGTGCATGTGAATGTCCCACTGATCAAAAATGCGGTAATCAATGTTCAGATATTCAGCATTCGCTTTCAGAAATGTATGAGCAGTTGTGGCGCTTTCTTTCATTACATCACCAAGCTGTCCGGTTAATGTTACTTTGCCTTTGCCTTTGGTAAGTGTACTTTCAACAAAAAGAATGCTACCACCCGATGGACTCCAGGCCAAACCTGTTACAACACCTGCAGTATCATTGTCCTGATAAATTTCTTTCTCCATTTTTTCGGCACCAAGAATTCTTTCAACTTCTTCTTTTGAAAGATTTGGATCTGTAGTTTTATCAGTTGCAACTTGCATGGCATTAAATCTTACCAATGCTGCAATTCTTTTTTCCAGATTTCTTACACCGCTTTCCCTTGTGTATTGTTCAATTAATCCTTCAATAACACTGTCTGAAAGTTTAAACTGCCCTGGTTTTAATCCATGCATTTCTCTTTGCTTTGGAATCAGATATTTTTGTGCAATCTGTATTTTTTCTTCTACAGTATAACCGCTGATTTCAATAATTTCCATCCTGTCTAGAAGAGCAGGCTGAATATTGTCAATATTATTTGCAGTAGCAATAAACATTACTTTGCTCAGATCATAATCGATCTCAAGGTAATTGTCGTGAAAAGTGGTGTTTTGTTCTGGATCAAGTACCTCAAGCAAGGCAGATGAAGGATCGCCTCTGAAATCGTTTCCAACTTTATCTATTTCATCAAGTACAAAAACAGGATTTGCTGATTTTACTTTTTTAAGATTCTGAATAATCCTTCCCGGCATCGCACCAATATAGGTTTTACGGTGTCCGCGAATTTCAGATTCGTCATGAAGTCCGCCAAGTGAAACTCTGATATATTTTCTACCTAAAGCTTTGGCAATACTTTTACCAAGACTGGTTTTACCAACACCCGGAGGGCCATAAAGACAGATAATCGGACTTTTCAAATCACCTTTAAGTTTTAATACTGCAAGGTATTCTAATATTCTTTGTTTTACTTTTTCAAGTCCAAAGTGGTCTTTATCCAGCACTTTCTGAGCTTTTACAAGATCGAAATTGTCTTTAGTCAGCTCATTCCAGGGAAGTTCGAGAATAAGCTGCGCATAATTAAGGCTTACTGAATAATCAGGACTGGCCGGATTAATTCTTTGCAGTTTATCGAGTTCTTTATTAAAAGCTTCATTGACAGCTTTCGACCATTTTTTCTTTTTACCAAGTTCACGCAGGTTCATTATTTCCTTATCAGGACTGTCCTGACCAAGTTCTTCCTGAATTGCCCGCATTTGTTGATGCAGAAAGTATTCTCTTTGTTGTTTGTCAATATCAACACGCACTTTAGATTGAATCTGATCTTTCAGCATCAGCATCTGATTTTCTTTAACAAGTTGCTCAAATACAAGATTCGACCTTTCTTTTAAAGTAGGTGCATTCAGGATATTCTGTTTTTCACTTACAGGAATATTGAGGTTGCTGGCAATAAAATTCACCATAAAACTAAGGCTGTCAATATTTCTGACTGCAAAGCCTGCTTCTGAAGGGATATTTGGTGAAAGGTCTATATTTTTTAATGCAAGATCTTTAATAGAAGAGATCATTGCTTTTAGCTCTTTGTCTGATTTTCCTTCTTTTGAAGATGCCGGTTTAACTTTGGCTGTCAAATATGGATCAGTGCTAATTGCTTCAACAAGTTCAATTCTTCGCTTGCCTTGAATGATAACAGTTGTATTGCCATCTGGCATTCGAAGCATTTTTACGATATAAGCTAATGTGCCTACTTTATTAAGATCTTCGAAGCCTGGTTCTTCAGTATCAGGATTGGTTTGGGCAAATACGCCGATAGTTTTATCACCTTTATTGGCTTCTTTTATCAACTTTATAGATTTGTCGCGCCCTACTGTTATTGGAAATACAACACCCGGAAAAAGTACTGTATTTCTTATTGGCAGTATCGGTAATGACTCAGGTACTGGTTGCTTATTAATCTCATCTTCTTCCTGTTGTGAAAAAAGTGGGAAAAAATCTTGCCCTTCGCTGTCATCATCGCCGGTGCGGTTAAGGATAAATGTGTCTTTATTAAATTGCATGAGTTAGAATCTTCAAAAATACTTCAATTGCTGAACCAAACCAATAAAATAATTAAAATCTAATCATATTGGCAGGTAGAAGTCAAATTTGCTGAAAGGATGTCCGCAATTATAAATTTATCTGTAATTATGACATGAATTGTATAAACATAAAAATTAATTATGTAAATGTACTTTGTATTTTTTATCTATATTTGCATTAAATATAAAAATGTATATAAAGATGAAAAAATTAGTTTATTCGATTTCCTTGTTAGCTGCTGTGGCGGCTTTAACTTTTACAGGTTGTAAAGACGGTGGTTCCGGCGGTACCGTAACACCTGAAACTCCAACTCCTTCAATCAGTTTTGTAGCAGGTGCTAACCTTACTTCTATTGATGCTAAGGTTATAAATTCTGACGTTGTGAGCGTTAAAGTACTTATTACTTCTACAGTAGATTTGAAAGACGCAAATATCACTCAATCTGTTAATGGTGGTGCTAGTACTATCGTTGTTGATTCTGATACTACTTTCCCAAACAATATAAGAACAGCTACTTATACTGTAGTTCTTAAACAAAGCCCAAATAAAAGTGATGTAATTACTTTTACTTTTAAAGCAACCGATAAAAATGCAACAACAGGAACTAAATCAATTAAAATTACCACTATTGGTGCTTTAGTTGAATTTTCTAATGATCATATAGTTTATAACAAACAAGCACCGGTAGGTTTTAACAGTGCATTTGATATCACTTCAGAAGATGATCTTTCTGCTGCTGATGCGTCTAACAAATTGA
>JACMRS010000022.1 GCA_014376345.1 Bacteroidia bacterium
ATATCAACAAGCTTTGCTTCTTTTTTGGATGCAATTGCATAAGCCTTTCTGAAATTATTTGAATTTGATTTGCCGTTTTTAGTAACGTCATCAAGCACAATTACCTGATGGCGCGGGAAACTCTCTGCAGCCATTGCACCCATATAATAAAACAACATACTGTCTGCCGGAACATTGTTAAACAAAGGATAATCGGCAGCAGTTTTTTTAGAATAATATTTTAAAGGACTGACAAGTGGAATGTTATAAATGGCGCAGAATTTTTCTACTTCTACAAGTTCATTTTCAAAAACAGGTCCGATAATCAGATCCATTTTTATCATTTCGACATTTTTAAGTAAGCCAATCACAACCATGCTATCTTTACGGGTGTCAAATACATGAAGTTTAAGATTCATACCTTTACTTTCAAGTTCATCCATTGCCAGTAGAACACCTTCATAATAATCGGCCATCCTTTCACGAATCTTGAAATTTGTTGGATCGTCGATGCAAAATGGGAGCATCAGGGCAATGTGAAATTCTTTTTTGACAACAGGATCTTTCGCAATCACTGCTCCAGGGCCGCCCTGAAGCGAGGAAGCTGAAAGCGAAACAAAACTCAACAGCAGAAAAAACAATATGCTTATTTTATTCCCACTCAATAGTTGCCGGGGGTTTAGAACTGATATCGTAAACAACTCTGTTGATTCCTTTTACCTGGTTAATAATTTTATTTGAAATTTCACCAAGCACGTTATACGGAATGTGAATCCAGTCTGCAGTCATGCCATCAAGTGAACCAACAGCTCTTAAAGCAACAACATTTTCGTAGGTTCTTTCATCACCCATTACACCAACACTTTTTACAGGAAGCAATATTGCGCCAGCCTGCCAGATAGTATCATAAAGATTGTGCTGTCTCAGTGTTTCAATAAAAATAGCATCTGCAAGTTGCAGTATTCTTACTTTTTCTTCAGTAATATCGTCAATAATTCGTATGCCTAAACCAGGTCCCGGGAAAGGGTGTCGTCCAAGAATATCTGCAGGTACACCAAGCTCTTTGCCTATGCGTCTTACTTCATCTTTGAACAGAGCCCTTAAAGGTTCTACGATTTTTAAATTCATTTTTTCAGGAAGTCCTCCAACATTGTGATGCGATTTAATCATTACCGAAGGGCCATTTACTGATACCGATTCTATTACATCCGGATATATTGTTCCTTGGGCTAACCATCTAGCGCCTTCCACTTTTTTGGATTCGTCGTCGAACACTTCTACAAATACTCTTCCAATTATTTTTCGTTTGCGTTCCGGATCTTTTTCTCCTTCAAGTTCTTTGTAAAAACGCTGAGAAGCCTGAATACCTTTAACATTCAGATCCATTTGTCTGTAAGCTTCCAGCACTTGCTCAAATTCATCTTTTCTGAGCAAACCGTTGTCAATAAAAATACAATGCAGATTTGGTCCGATAGCCCTGTGAAGCAGACTTGCAGCAACTGATGAATCAACGCCGCCACTTAGTCCGAGTATCACTTTATCATTGCCAATAGTTTCTTTTAGAGAAGCTACTTTTTCGGTAATAAAATGTGCAGGATCCCAGTCTTGTGTGCAATGACAGATATTTACAATAAAGTTTTTCAGAAGTTGAAGTCCATCTGTGCTGTGAGTTACTTCCGGGTGAAATTGGATACCGTAAGTTTGCTGATCATTAAATTTGAAAGCAGCGACTTTAACAGAATCTGTTGAAGATATTATTGTAGATCCTGCAGGTTCTCTCACTATTGTGTCGGCATGGCTCATCCAAACCTGACTTTGGGGAGAAAGGTTGTCTGTTAAATCATTTTTAACGGAGTTATTCAACATTGCCCTGCCATATTCACGGTGAGCACTGGGTTGAACCTCACCACCATATTTATTGGCAAGAAGTTGCGCACCGTAGCATACACCCAATATAGGAAGTTTGCCCATGAAAGGTGATAAATCAACATCAGGAGAATTTGAATCTCTTACTGAAGCAGGGCTTCCTGAAAGAATAATGCCTTTGGTTCCTGCATCCGGTGCGGGAAAATTATTAAATGGATGGATTTCGCAGTACACATTTAACTCACGAACCCTACGGGCTATAAGCTGAGTATATTGTGAACCGAAATCGAGTATTAAGATTTTATCCTGCATGAAGGTTTTTAAAGCCGCAAAATTAATTGTAATGCACGACTATTTGTAATAACCTTACAGTTTTTTTTAACTGTTATTTTTTCTTGAAAGTAATCTCAAGAGGCGAACCTATATAATCAATTATAAAAACCATTTTATCTGAAGTCAGAGACTGAATATCAGCAGTATCCTGGTAACTGAATTTTTTCAGGTCAACTATAATTTGGGTTTCATTGTTATAAAAGCTCCAGTTGCTTTTAACAGTGTCAGGATCAGCTGCATCGCATTTGATAGCATTGTCATAATTTTCCAGGATGTTGGTTTTTAAAAACCTGTAAGAATCATCTTTCTGACACGCTTGAAGAAATGGATAATAGCTGGTTCCATTGCTAACGGCATCTTTCAGAATCCATTCGTTTGCGCTGATAAGCTCAGTTTTTGTTGGTCCGGCCGGAATTGGATCAATTGTTTTCTCATCCTTTTTTTTACAGGCAACTAAAATAGCTGTGGCGCATACTGCGCAAATCAATATTTTTTTCATTTTATTTTTATTGGTAATGCAAAAATAGTGATTTTAGTGAAATTACAACTATATGTTGTATTCAGCCAAGACTGCACTTGGTTAAGACGAGACAGAATTTTGTTCAAAATGACAATCAGAAAAATCGGAATTACTTAAATCCTAATTTATTCACCAAGGTGGACACACTGCCGTGTGCCCCTACATTATAACTAATACCCAAATCACAAATCTAAAAT
>JACMRS010000235.1 GCA_014376345.1 Bacteroidia bacterium
GTATTGAAGTAAATAAAGAGATGGAAGCACTTGAAATTTTACTTGAAAAAAGTGTGGAAATATTAAAACCGGGTGGCAGATTAGTAGTAATGAGCTACCATTCTCTTGAAGACAGATTGGTGAAAAATCTGATTAATACGGGCACTGTTACAGGTGTTGCTGAAAAAGATATTTTCGGAAATACTTCCAATGTTTTAAAAGCGGTTGGTCGTAAACCAATAGTACCAGGTGAAGAAGAACTTGCAAGAAACGGCAGGTCTCGCAGTGCAAAATTAAGAGTGGCAGAAAAAATAGTTAAATAATAAAAAGTGAATCAGTTTAAAGCGCCAACAGAGCTTGCAGAAAAAAAGCAATCGAACACAGCTGCTGATGAAGCAATTAAAAAAGCTGCGGACTTTACTTTTTTTCTTGACAGAGAGTTTCTGAACAAGTTACTACCGGGCTTGCTGGCGTTTACAGGTATTGCAATTGTTTACATTTTTATTTCACATTACAATGTGAAATCAATTCGTGAAAGAGAAGACATAAAAAAAGAATTGCAGGATCTGCGCTCGGAATATATTACAACAAAAAGCGACCTGATGCAGGAAAGCAAACAATCGGAATTAGCGAAAAGACTTGAAGCACAAGGCGTAAAAGAATTGAGAGTGCCACCTTATATTATTCAGGAGGAAAAGAAAAAGTGAATTTAAAAAAAGCCATCATATTACGTACCTGGATAGCATTTTCATTTGTGCTGTTGCTTGCGGGTGCCGTATTGTGGAAGGGCTTTGAGCTGCAACTTTTTGAGAAAGATAAATACACTGCGATCAGCAATGAACAAAGTACGAAATGGCACGACTTGAAAGCTTCCCGAGGCAATATATATTCGGAAGATGGCAGCTTGATTGCCACCAGTGTGCCTCGTTATGAGATCCGCATGGATACTGAAGCTTCCGGTGTTGATCAGGATTATTTTAAAGCTCATGTTGACAGTTTTGCATTTAAGTTATCATTGGCTTTTCCTGAACGTTCAAAACAAGAATGGCAGCGTTATATTACTGATGCAAGATCGAGAAGAGAAGGCTATCTTTTAGTAAGACGTGATGTTGATTTTGAAACTGCAAAAGACATGTCGTCATGGCCATTTTTTAATCTTGGTAAATACAAAGGTGGCTTTATAAAAATAGAAAAAAACAAACGTGAAATTCCTTTTGGTGAACTTGCTCGAAGAACAATAGGTTATGTAAATGAGTCGGGTGTAAAAGTTGGTATTGAAGGAACTTTCGATTCGATATTAACCGGTGTAAGTGGTAAAAGATTAGAGCAGCGCAGTTATGGCGGTGTTTGGAAACCGGTAAAAGACGGCAACGAATTTGAAGCAAGAAACGGCCTTGATATTTACACTACAATAGATATTAATATTCAGGATGTGGCTGAGGCTGCTTTAAAAACTGCGCTTTTAAATAATAATGCCGACCATGGATGTGCAGTGTTGATGGAAGTAAAAACCGGTGCAATTAAAGCCATCGCAAATCTTAAAAGAACAAGTGAAGGAGTTTATGAAGAAGCTGAAAATTATGCTGTTAATGAATTTTCTGATCCGGGTTCTACATTTAAATTAGTATCTGCATTAGCACTTCTTGAAGATAAATTAATTACGCCCGAAGATACTGTTGATATTGAATGGGGTACCACAAGTTTTTACGGTCAGAAAATGGAAGACGCGCATGCTTCTGCCACCAGAAAACTAACTTTTGCTGATGTGTTTGAACACAGTAGTAATGTGGGTGTGGCAAAAGCAATTGTAAAAGCCTATAAAAATAGTCCGGAAAAATATGTTGATCATGTTAAAAGTCTGGGGTTGAATAAAGTATTTGATTTCGAGGTGCGCACACCAAATAAACCAAAAATAAAATCAAGCAAGGATAAAGATTGGTATGCTACCACACTTCCGTGGATGAGCATTGGCTATGAAACACAGATTAGTTCAATGCAGCTTCTGGCTGTTTATAATGCCATTGCAAATAATGGTGTTATGATGAAACCATATCTTGTAAAAGACATTAAAGAGTTTGGAGAAACAATAAAGCATTTCGATCCGCAAATTTTAAATAAAGCTGTTTGCTCTCCTGAAACTGTGAAGCAGCTTAAGAAACTTTTGGAAGGCGTTGTAGATCATGGAACTGCAACTAATCTGAAAGGACTTAGTTATACTGTTGCAGGTAAAACTGGTACTGCACAAATTGCATTGAGTGCTGCAGGTTATAATAAATCATCACATAAAGCATCTTTTGTAGGCTATTTTCCTGCCGAAGATCCTCAGTACACCTGCATTGTAGTTGTGAATGCACCTTCTAATGGAATTTATTACGGTGGCGCTGTTGCCGGTCCTGTATTTAAAGAAATAGCGGATAAAGTTTTTGCTACAAACCTTTCATTGCATAAAGGAATAGTTGCTCCTAAAAATGTAACCTCTGTGCCTTCGGTTAAAAATGGTTACAGACTTGACATAAAAAATGTTCTGGATAAAATAATGATCAGTAGCCAGACACTTACCGGTGGTGCTGAAACAGAATGGGTAACAACTAAAAAAGATGCGTTCAGTATTGACCTTAAAGAAATTTCTGTGAAAGAAGGACTTGTGCCTGATGTTTCAGGAATGGGACTTAAAGATGCACTTTTTCTTCTTGAAAAGGGAGGGATGAAAGTTGCAGTAGAAGGTTATGGTGAAGTGTATTCACAATCGATAATACCGGGCAGTACAATTATAAAAGGCAACACAATTTTAATCAGATTAAAGGTTTGAAAACGCTGTCAGAAATAATAAATAAAATCAAAATAATCTCTGTAACAGGGGATGATAAAAAGATGATTGAGAGTCTGACAATTGACTCAAGGACAGCTGCTGAAAATTCTGTTTACTTCGCTGTAAAAGGCACTAATACTGATGGTCATGATTACATTGAATCTGCAATAAATTCGGGTGCAACAGCAGTTGTGTGCGAAAATATACCCGCAATAATTAATGACAATTGCACTTATGTTGTTGTTGAAGATGTCGCAAAAACAGTGGGTAAAATTGCATCAGCATTTTATGACGAACCAAGTGAAAAACTTCAGTTAATTGGAATAACAGGTACTAACGGAAAAACATCGACAGCTACAATGTTGTATGATTTATTTGTTTCGCTAGGGCATGACTGTGGACTGGTTTCAACAATTGAATACAGAATAAAAGGAAATATATTTAAGAGTACGCATACCACACCGGATGCAATCAGGCTGAATGCCATGATGAAGGAAATGGTGGATGCCGGTTGTGGTTATTGCTTTATGGAAGTTAGCTCACATGCAATAGTACAGGATCGCATTGGTGGCCTCACATTTAAAGGTGGTGTGTTTACAAATATCACCCATGACCACCTTGATTATCACGGCACTTTTGATAATTATATTAAAGCAAAAAAATTATTTTTTGACAACCTTGGAAGAGATGCTTTTGCATTGACAAACAGGGATGATAAAAATGGTATGGTGATGCTTCAGAATACTAAAGCATCTAAATATTCATATTCACTGCGCACAATGGCAGACTTCAGATTAAAGGTTCTTGAAAGTGATTTCAATGGCATGCTTTTAAAGATAGATGAAGATGAAGCCTGGTTTAATATGGTAGGCAATTTCAATGCGTATAATATTCTGGCGGTGTATTCAACAGCATTTATTCTTGATGTTCCTAGGATGGATATTATTACAAAAATGACTTTACTCGGAAGAGTGAATGGCAGGTTTGAAGTGTACCGTTCGGCAGGTAAAATTACAGGAATTGTA
>JACMRS010000236.1 GCA_014376345.1 Bacteroidia bacterium
CGGAAAAGAAAATTGTACTACCGTAAGAAATTTCTGTAATTACAATTTTTTCAAACCTTATGTCAATAGCGGCTATCGCAACCTTACTAATCTTTTTTATATTGGAATTGTTCTTGAAAACCGCGGTATACTTGAAATTGCGAAGTCTGTTTACCTACAAAAGCAAATTGGCAGAACCGTTATTTTTCATTGTGTTGGCGAACTGTATTCAGATCTGGATCATAAGATTAAAACCCTCCCGTTTTATTCCGAAATCAGCAACCAGCTTGTTTTTCATGGCAGGCTACCATTAGATGAAGGTTATGCTTTGTCAGTTAATATGGGAATAGGACTTTGCATTATTCATCCAATGAAAAATTCTATTGAAAGCTATCCCACCAAACTATTTGAATACATGGCCTCAGGATTGCCTGTGATTATTTCTGATTTCGACCTTTATAAAAGTGTCGTTGAAACGAGTGGCTGTGGTATTTGTGTAGATCCTTTAAACCCTATAGCAATTTCAAATGCTATCACATATCTTAATGAACACCCTGAAGAAGCATTAAAAATGGGAATGAAAGGAAGAATTGCTGCCGAAGAATATTATAATTGGGATCAGGAAAAAGTTAGATTACTTTCTTTGTACGAAAAACTTTCAACCTAATTTACCAACTGCTTCGAATTTAAAAAAAACAGTTTCTGTGTGCGGTGCTTCAGAAAGCTCATCTGTTAAATCCTGCCCTGCCCAATGCTCGTAATGCATTCCTTTTTTCCAAAGTCTGCTTTCTGTAACATCATAAATAACACCTTTATAACAGACCCAAATTTCAGGCTTGTCTTGCCCGTTTCGCAAGGCTAATTGATTTTTTGTATAAACAGGTAGCTCCAATTGTCGTAAATTATTCGCAAATTTGAACAATTAATATCACAATCCGTTGAGAGCACGCATACTTCTTGGTTTTATTATTATATATATTCTGGCCGCTTTCGGATGGTGGCTGTACTCACTAATTACAATGAGTGAAAGACAGTATGTTTTGGAAACCAAACAACTTAATAGCGAATCGGCTCAAAAAAAATCAGAAACCTTAAGATTGATTCTTTATCATGAATTTTCCTCTCCTACAGCTAAAAATTACAAGCATTATGATACCACAGTAGCTGTAGATATTCATAAACTAAGCTCCTATCTAAGAAATAATGTCGCTCCTAACTTTAGTGTTTCTTTAAATGAAACTACAGATAGCCTTCAGAAACTTCTAACAATTTCACCATTAAAATTATCAGTTTCAACAATAGAAAAGCAGCATCAGTTGAGTATCAGGGCGTATTATTCAGAAGGTATTTTTTTTACTTTGGCGGTGATTATCAGCGTAGTGTGGTTATTCAGGCAACTTGAACGGATATTAAATCTGAACAGAACTCAGAATAATTTTCTTTTATCGGTAACACATGAGCTGAAAACACCTGTAGCAGCTGTCAAACTGGTGTCGGAAACATTATTGAAAAGAGACCTGAATGATGCATTAAAAAAACGGTTATTAAATCAAGCGGTTTCAAATACAGACAGACTTACAGAGCTTATTGACAACATGCTTTTACTGACTAGAATTGACGGTAAAAACTATACTTTTTCTGACGAACAGATCAATCTTAACGAAGTTTTTGTTCAGCTTGCAGATCAGATAATGGACCGTGAAAATTTTAACGGCGAAATTGAAATTAACATTCCCCATGATTTTTATATAAGCGGAGATGAAATTTCTTTAAACCTTGCCTTCAGTAATCTTTTGGAAAACTCTGTGAAATATGCAGGAGGAGCGGCTAAAATACGTGTTAACGGGTCACGCGTCACAAAAAAACTATTTATTTCAATAGCTGATAACGGACCAGGCATACCCAAACAATATTGGAGTCGCATTTTTGAGAAATTTTACAGAATTGGTGATGAACAAACAAGAAATGCTAAAGGAACAGGACTTGGACTTTATCTTGTAAAACAAATTTTATGTCAGCACAAAGCCATAATTTCATTGAAACAGAACGAACCAAAGGGTATTATCTTTAATATTGCATTTAAATTACCTAAAAAGAATCACAAAATAACATGAGCAACCGGATACTACTTGTAGAAGATGAACAGCATTTGATGGAATTGCTTAAACTTAACCTCGAAATGGAAGGTTATAAAGTATCCGTGTGTAGAGACGGAATTGATGCAATTACCAGGTTTAAACAGGAACAATTTGATTTGGTAGTTTTAGATATTATGCTTCCAGGCATTGATGGTATTAGCGTATGTGAGAACATCAGGCTAACTGACAGTGAAGTACCTATTCTATTTCTATCTGCAAAAGGAAGTGCTGAAGACAGAGTGATGGGACTAAAAAAAGGTGCAGATGATTATCTTACGAAACCATTTAATCTGGAAGAATTATTGTTAAGGGTTAAAAAACTTATTGCCAGAAATTCTTCACGTGCTGATAACCCGAATATATTAAGTGAATACAGTTTCGGTGCTAATTATGTTAATTTCGAAAGTTACGAAGCAAAAGGTGTTAATGGAGATTTTATACTCACTAAAAAAGAAGCGTTGTTATTAAAACTTCTTATTGAAAACAGAAATGAAGTTGTAAGCAGAGAAAAAATCCTTCAGACTGTTTGGGGTTATTCTGTCTATCCATCAACCAGAACCATTGATAATTTTGTTCTTGCTTTCAGGAAACATTTTGAAACAGATCCTAAAAATCCGGAGTATTTTACTGCCCTCAGAGGTGTTGGATATAAATTCATTGAAAAATAACATACTGTTATCTTAATTTACCGTCTTTTTTATTGACTTTTTAAAGTCGTAACTATCTGATTTTTATGCAACTATAAATTTTTGTAATATTATTGTCATAAACAGCAATATGACTAAAAACAAACATGTACTGGTTTAATTTTGCGTCTTTAAATAAAAAGACAAATTCTCTAAAAAATCAGACATGAAAAAAACAATACTTTCAGCATTAATTATTTCAGCAATTTCATTTGGAGCTAAAGCTCAATACATAGCAAGTGATTCAGTAAATCTTGGACCCGGCGGGTATCTTAACGATGTATTCTACAGTTTTAAAAACGGAAGCATCAAAACACAACCAAATTCAGATTGGCACCTTGCCTTTTCTGTGCAGGCTTCACAATTTCCAACCAATCCTGAAACAGGAGCTTCGATAAGAGTTAATACCAAATTGGTTTTAAAGAAACTCCCTTCTTCTCAGTCAGCATCAAACTGGAGAAACATTGATACTGCTGGTCTTTATGCTCTGCCTGAATTATTAAATTCAGATACAACCTGGGATTTAGGTGCATTTAATGCAGGTTATGATAAATCAGGTGCCAATATTTTCGATTTCAAATGGGGTGCTTACAACCAAAGCACACACAATCTTGAAGGTACAAATGTTTTTGTTATGATAGGTTCAGGTATCTATAAAAAGATCTTTATCTCACAACTTGATCAGGATACAGCTTGGAGATTTATTATTTCAAATTTAGACAACACTGATTCATCATCAGTAGTAATCAGGAAATAAGCTTATACAAATAAATTATTCGCTTATTATAATGTTGTCAGTAATAATACTTCAGACAGAGAGCCAATTAAAACAGATTGGGATATGTTGTTTACTCGTTATAAAACGTTTGTAACGATACCTGGTTTTGGTTCTGCAAATTATGTTGTAACAGGAGCTCTTTCAAACAAAGGCGTTACTATTGCTAAAATTAAAGGAAAAAAATCATCTGAGGTTTATGGTAATATTACTGCGCCTTACAGCAAAAACATGTCTGCAATTGGTTGGAAATTTCATAATGCTTCACCTCCAATCGTAGTATATGATTCTTTAACTTATTTTGTTAAAACAATCAACTCTGATATTTACAAAGTAGTATTCACCAACATTAAAGGCGGCACTACAGGTAAAATCTATTTCTTTGAAGGAAACAAATCAGGTATCCAAAATATAACTAGTGCTAACAAATCAATCAAAGCTTTCCCTAATCCGGCTATCGATCACATCAGCGTTGATATTGAATCAGCAAATATTGGTATTTATTCTATGGAAGGCAGACTAATCAGGTCGGTTTCAGAAGGAGAAAATATCTTTATCGGCGACCTTTCAAACGGCATTTATTCATTAAGAGCTATCAAAGGAAATTCAGTTTACACAGGTATCTTTATTAAAGAATAACTTTAAAATTGACGTTTCATCTGAAGCTTAAAAATATTTTATGTTTTCTGACTTTATTGTCTGGCTTCAATGCTATGTCTCAAATTATAAATGACAGCAATGAGCTCGACCCAGTAACTATTACCGGTCGGGCTCTTCCTGTTAAATTATCTCAATCTGTTTATAATGTCAGAGTTATAAATAGTAAAACTATTGAAGCACAGGGTGCTGTTAACTTAAAGGATGTTCTTGCAAAAGAGTTGAATATCCGCACAAACAATGACAATATTTTAGGAAGCAGTCTTAACCTTCAAGGGATTTCAGGCCAAAATATCAAAATTTTACTTGACGGTGTCCCTATAGTTGGTAGAGAAAATGGAAACGTAGACCTCAGCCAGATCAACCTTTCAAATATTGAAAGGATTGAAATTGTGGAAGGACCTCTTTCTGTTGTTTATGGCACCGATGCTCTTGGTGGTGTTATTAATCTTATTTCTAAAACCAATACTTCTGAAAAGCCTTTTCAGGGAAGAGTAAGTGGCTACACTGAATCAATCGGCGTTTATAATTTTGGAGGTGGTGCTGGATTTAAAATCAAATCGGTAAACATCTCTGCAAATGTTAACAGAAATTTTTTCGATGGTTATAGTCCTACCAATTCAAGAGTAATGCTTTGGAAGCCCAAACTTCAGTATTTTGGAAATTATTCGATGGCAACAACCATTGGCAAAACTAAAATTAAATTCCAATCTGATGTATTTAATGAAAAAATAGAAAACAGAGGCGCACCTGTAATTAACAGTGTAGAGGCTTATGCTTTTGACGAATATTATACAACAAACCGTTCCATGAACACTTTGTCGGTAAATATGAAGGTTACGCCTGCACATGCGCTTAATATTATTACCTCTTACTCAACTT
The DNA here is from genome assembly GCA_014376345.1 of Bacteroidia bacterium. GTDB lineage: Bacteria > Bacteroidota > Bacteroidia > NS11-12g > UBA955 > JACMRS01. The sequence goes on from JACMRS010000236.1 coordinate 5,118, forward strand.
ACCAGCGCGATAAAAATACTTTTATTAAGGATCTCACAAAACCAAATGAATTGAAGCCTATTGAAAATGTTCAATCTAACAGCACCAATTTTTTCCAAGGTATAATGTCAAGAGGTATGCTTTCATCTTTGTTTAAAAGCAATTTTAATTATATTCTGGGATATGATATTAATCATAATACAGCCAGAGGAACCAGAATAGCCAAAGACAGCGGATTTATAGATGATTATGCATTATTTGGGGGCATTGAATATAAAGTTGGTAAAATGCTGGTATTTCGACCTGGTTTGAGACTTGCTTATAATTCAAAATATAAAGCACCTGTAGTTCCTTCATTTCAGTTAAGGTTGAATCTTAATAAAAGATTTAATATTAAATATGGTTATGCAAGAGGCTTCAGAGCTCCGGGATTAAAAGAACTCTACCTGAATTTTGTTGATTACAACCACAATATTCATGGCAACTCAGATTTAAAAGCAGAAATTTCAAACAACCACATGGTAAGTGCCAGTTTCCGACATGAAAGAAAAACACATACTATTACTATAGACAATGGTTATTTTTACAATAATATCCAGAGAATGATTTCACTTGTAGCAGTTGATCCGGTAACATTAACCTACAGGTATGAAAATATTGACAACTACAAAACTATTGGCACCAATATTTCCTCAACTTTAAGCGTTAAATCATTTACAGTAACTGCCGGTGCAAGCTATATTGGCATTTATAACAACGCATTTAAGTATGTAGGAACACACAGGTATACTTATTCACCCGAATTCAGACTGAGCAGCAGTTACACTGTACCAAAAGCTGATCTTACTTTTTCGATGTTTTATAAATACAATGGCAAACTAATCGGTTACATGCTTGATGATACTAGGCAGGTGATACCTACGTTTACATCAGATTATAATATTCTGGATGCTACTATCGGTAAGAAATTTATGGACAAGAGCCTGGGAATAACAGGTGGCGTTAAAAATATATTTAATGTAACTACTATAAACAGTGTAGGCAATGCCTCATCTGTGCATGGCGGAGGAACCAATTCAATGCAGATCTCCATAGGCAGATCACTGTTTATACAGGCTAATTACACTTTTTAAATGAAAAAAACATCTACCCTAATATTGTTTGTTTTAACATTAATGTTAATGACCTCCTGCTTTAAGAAAGAGGATGCACTAACATTGGTAGATGGCAATACAACAGTGACTCAATTGAATATGGGTGCTGATTACAACAAACAAATCTTTTTTGATTTGGGCACTAATACTTTTAAAACAAATGAAATAAGTGACTGGGATATTTGCTTTGATGCAAAACCTTCAGGATATGGTGTATTCATAAACAATGGCACTAACGTTCTCGCAAAAAAAACAGGTTCATATTCACCATTAGATGTAACCTACGAAGACACTTTTAATATAAACCTGTATGATGAGCAAACCGGAGATTTATATAAATCTGCTATTGGAGACTGGACAAAATATGTAAGAGATTTTGGAGGAGGACCAGTAAATGGTATTTTTATACTGGACTTGGGGAATAAGCTTCTTACAAAAGACCGTTATAAAAAAATATCAATAATCCGCTCAGACGATACTAGTTATAGCATTAAGTATTGTAACCTCAATGAAGCTAAATGGGAAACTTATACTATTGCTAAAAGCAAAACTGAAAATTTCACCTATTTTTCATTTAAAGGTTTAGGCCAAATTGTTAAAAATGTTGAACCTGAAAAAAACACCTGGGATCTTGAGTTTACACAGTACAAACACATTTTCTATAATCAAGGACCAGATCCTTTTCCATATAAAGTAACTGGTATTCTTATTAACCCAAACCATGTGTCAGTTTATATTGACTCAGTAACCAATTTTAATGACCTAACGCCTGCAATTTGCAGTAATCTAAAACTTTCCTCAAGAAGAGATATTATTGGATACAACTGGAAAACTATTGACTTTGGAACCTATAATTACTCTGTCAACTCTAATATTAATTATATAATTAAAGATACCGAAGGGAAAATATACAAACTGCGGTTTCTTGATTTCTACAATGCAAATAGAATTAAAGGATATCCTAAATTTGAGTTTATCAGAGTTATTTAGAATCTAATATTTTCTTTTCGATCAGGGAAGTAGAATATCCCGGTATAAAATTTATTGTAGAAACTTTTCCTCCATCGGCCATTACAATGTCGTATCCTACAATGTTTTCGGCTTTATAATCAGAGCCTTTCACAAGCACATCCGGCCTTAGCATATTGATAAGCTCTAAAGGTGTATCTTCATTGAACATCACAACAATGCCCACACTTTCCAAAGCTGCCATTATATAAGCCCTTGAATTTTCATCC
>JACMRS010000237.1 GCA_014376345.1 Bacteroidia bacterium
TCACAAATTCTAAAATTCTCTCTTAAATCAGAAATCAAAAAATCAGAAATCAGAAATTCTCTCCTAAAATCTCAAATCACAAATCACAAATCTCAAATCACAAATCACAAATCCTAAATCCTAAATCCTAAATCAGAAATTCTTTACCCTATCTTTGCGACTGAAAATTTCAATCAAATGAAACATATTTTTGTTACTCTTTTTTCTTTATTTACTTTCGTAAACATGCAAGCAGCATCTGTTAATTATTCTATTAATATCAGTAATCCAAATACCCATTATGCAACAGTGACAGTTACTGTAAGCGGTATCAGCGATAAGTTCCTCGATTTTAAAATGCCTGTTTGGGCCCCCGGTTCTTACTTAGTTCGTGAATTTGCAAGAAATGTTGAACAAATTAATGCTATAGATGCTTCAGGAAATAAATTGCCACTTATAAAGACTGATAAAAATACCTGGAGAGTTACTAATACCGGAAAAAATACTTCGATAACTTTAAGCTATGAACTTTATGCAAATGAACCTTCAGTGCGAACCAGCATTATAGATTCAGACCATGCTTTTCTGCATAACAGCAGCGTTTTTATGTTCGTTAATCAATATAAAAATTTACCGGGAACAGTCAAACTTATTTACCCCGCAGCATGGAAAAATGCGGCAACAAGCATGGATAAATCTGCTGAAAATACTTTTTCTTTTGCAGATTATGATATTCTTGCAGATTCTCCAATTGAAATTGGTAACCATGAATCTATATTTTTTGAAGTAATGGGTGTGCCACACAAAGCCGTTTTTGTTGGTGCCAACAACTGTGATAAAATTAAGTTTACAGCTGATTTAAAAAAATTATGTGAAACGATGGCTGCAATAGTAGGAGTGCATCCTTCAAAAAATTATACTTTTATTATTCAGAATGTTGAAGAAGGCGGTGGCGGCTTAGAGCATCTTAATAGTTGTACTGTTCAAATGCCGCGCTACAATTATTCTAAACCTGATAAATATCTCTCTTTTCTGGGTTTATGCGCCCACGAGTATTTTCATCTCTGGAACGTGAAACGTATCCGTCCTAAAGCACTCGGACCATTTAATTACAATGCTGAAAATCACACACACCTGCTTTGGGTTGCCGAAGGTATCACAAGTTATTATGATGAACTTGCTTTGTACAGATCAGGTTATTGGACAAGAGATCAATATCTTTCTGCGCTTTCATCTGCAATTAATGGTGTTGAAAACCGCTATGGCAGTAAAGTTCAGCCACTTGCCGATGCAAGCTGGGATGCCTGGATAAAAGAATACAGACCAAATGAAAATTCAATCAATACAACTATTTCTTATTACAGTAAAGGGCAGGTTGTAGCTGCCATGTTGGATATTGAAATTACTGCATCAACAAAAGGTGCAAAAAACCTTGACGATGTTTTGAAATATCTTTACAAAGAATTTTACCTCAAATCTAATACAGGTTTTACGGATGAAGAATTTACTATAGCAGTTTCTTTAATAGCCGGAAAAGATATGAAACCATTTATGGATAAAATGATTTTTTCTACCGAAGAGATTGACTACAAAGCCTATTTTGCAATGGTTGGCGCTGTTATTACTGATGAAAACTCAGGTAAAGTTAAAGCATGGACAGGTATTAATTCGGAAATAAAAGATGGCCGACTTTTGATTAAATCAATTGAAAAAAATTCACCTGCTTCTAAAGATGGATTCAGTGTTGGTGATGAAATAATTGCTGTAAATTCCAACAGAATAAAAACTAATCTCGATGATTTTATTAATGAGATTCCTGTTGGAACACCTGCTAAATTTCTGATTTCAAGAGCGGGATTAATTAAAGAAATTACTTTAACAACTGAAGCAGGTAAAGCTAAAAAATACGTTATTAAAATAGATAGTGAAGGCAATGCAGCTCTCAATAAATGGCTTTCAAAAAACTGATAAATTAATTCATGTATTCAGATAATAACATAAAGGTAAATAAAGAAGATCTGAGAATTATATTCTTTGGAACTCCTGCTTTTGCTGTTGCGTCTCTGAATTCAATTATAGAGGCAGGTTATAATGTTGTAGCTGTTGTAACTGCTGCTGATAAGCCTGCAGGTCGTGGTATGCAGCTGCAAATGTCTGCTGTAAAAGAGTGTGCATTAATTCATCATCTTCCTGTTCTGCAACCTGCAAATCAAAAGTCACCTGAATTTTTAGAAACCCTGAAAAGTTTTAATGCCAACTTGCAGATTGTAATTGCATTTCGAATGATGCCCGAAGTTGTTTGGAGTATGCCACAATTAGGAACATTCAATCTTCATGCAAGTTTGTTGCCGCAATACAGAGGTGCAGCACCAATTAACTGGGCGATTATAAATGGAGAAGAAAAAACGGGGGTAACTACCTTTTTCCTGAAACATGAAATTGATACCGGTAATATTCTTTTGCAGGAAGAAGTAATTATAAATAAAATTGATAATGCAGGAACACTGCATGATAAACTGATGCTGGCAGGGGCAAAGCTGGTAGTTAAAACGCTTGATGCTATTACTGATGGTGCAGTTTTAGAAACAGAACAGAAATCGCATATATATGCGAAGCATGCTCCTAAGATATTTAAACCAGATTGCGAAATCACCTGGAATATGAGTGCTTCAGACACGTTAAATAAAGTTCGTGGATTGTCACCCTATCCGGGAGCATTTGCATTTGTTAAAAGCGTTAAAATGAAGATTCTGGAGGCAGAGGTTTCAGATAATGTTGATTTAAATGCAGGTGAAATATCTACTGACGGCAAAACATTTTTAGATGTTGGTTGCTCAACCGGTGCTTTGCGAATTTTAAAATTACAAGCTGAAGGTAAGAAAGTAATGGGTGTTGCAGAATATCTGCGAGGTCATGCTAATGCTTTGAAATAAGTTCTCTTACTTCTTCATTGTTCCAATTATAACCTTCGAGTTTACTCTTAATCACATTTCCTTCTTTATCTAATAAATAAGTGGTTGGAAAAACATTGACTCCGGTTGATTTTAAAGATTTTGCTGATTGGTAGAAATCAAGTCCGGGAGCAAATTTTAGTTTAAATTTTTCTGTTTTTTCTATGCCTTCATCTGTAACAAATATTACTTTCAGGTTTTCGTTTCCTGCCCAGTTTTGCAATTCTATTATATCAGGAATTTCCTGAATACAGCTGCCACACCAGGTTTGGAAATAGCTTATTAATACAAAGTTTCCTTTAAAATCAGAAATTGAAATATTGATGCCGTTTTCATTAATCAGTTTTGTTTCATAAGCAGGTAAGGTTGGTGCCAGTTTATAATTTATCAGATACCATGACAATGCAAATGCGGCGCAGGCAATAATAGTAGCCCGAAGGATGTGTTTTTTCTTAATCATCATTTTGATTGTTTTCTGCTTCAGCAACTAGTACTTCTTTAAAAGGATTTCTGCTTTTCCATTCATCTCCAACATTGCTGTTAAAGTATTTATTAAAAAATGAAAATGCTAGTGAAGCCAGTCCTTTTTTTACTTTAATATAATTGTGAATTTCAATAGGAATAGCTCCTGCACTGGCTTTAGCTTCACGGGCAGTTCTTCCAAGTTCTATCATTTTATACCCTTTCAATATAGCTTGTTTAATACCATCAAACAAAATGTTAAAATATAAATTATGCTCGTGGTTATATTTGTAACTCAAACCAATATAATGTACTTCCATGTGGTTATCATAAAAAAGCATTGAGTTAAATCCAATCATCTCATCATCTTTAAAATAGCCTGTCAAACTGAATTTTTCACCGTAAAACCTTTTCATTTCAATGAAATAATTTTCATTAAGCAACCCCATTCTGATGGTTTGTTTTTCTGCTACTTCCAGATAAAGTGCAACTACAGTTTTGGCGTGTTCTGCAATTTCAACTTCCGAAAGTTCTTTAGTTGAAATTCCTTCAAATGATTTTATAATTTTTTTAGCGCGTTTTAAATATTTGCGACTCAAACTGTTTGTGTAGTCATCAAAAGACTTCCATTCATTTCGGATGTTTAATTCCATGGTAATGTCGTCGTAAAAAGGTGCATAGCGCCTCGATTGTACCATCAATGGATCAATTGATTGCTCGCAATCTTTTAGAAGAATTCCATAAAATTCAGTTTTATCCGGATTTGATTTATTGTAATCATTCAGAATATCAAGTGCCAGACAATTGTCTTTTTCATCTTTAAAATAAAACCCCTGAAAATTAATCCGGAATAAATTACCGCAAATGAGAAGATTAAGATGTTGTTTCAAAACAAAATTACGAATCAGAAAAAACATTGGTTTTTCAAGGGCAAGACTGTTGAAATGTTTGCTGTTAAAGTCGAGAATCTGAAAATAAAAAACGCCACAGGGCTTATCATTTTTAAAAACAAACAAATATCTGAATGTAACATCTTCCGGCTTTCCTCTCTCAATAGATTTAAGCTGGTCAGATTTCAAATGGTGATTTTGCGGAAGTACTGCGTCCCATTCAAAAGCAATTTCATCAAGATTTTCATAAGCGTTTAGCTTATAGCCTTTGGAAGCATGGCAGGTTTCTATAATTTTACAAAAGCTCACAAAATAATTGTTTCACGCAAAAGTAGCATAATTGAAAAATTATGAAAATTATATTTTACGAAATGACTTAAAACGGAGATAAATGATACTTAATGCAAAATAAATTTACAAGATTTTAATCTACGACAAACAAAGCTTTTAATTCAGAAGCATCCTCAGGCTTCATTTTACCTGCCATAACAAGTCTTACCTGCCTTCTTCTGAGAGCTCCTTCAAATTTATTTATTTCTTCTTCTGTTTCAGGAATAGTAGCCGGAACTGACACAGCTTTGCTGCGTGAATCTATCGCTACAAAAGTATAATATGCATCGTTACAAAGGTATTTTTCACCTCTTGGTATGTTGTGGGCGTAAACCTTAATATAGATTTCCATAGAAGAACTGAATGCTCTGGAAACATAAGCTTCAAGGGTTACCACATTTCCAAGATGAATCGCTTCTTTAAACGAAACACCATCAACACTGGCAGTAACCACGTTGCTGTTGCTGTGTTTTTGAGCGCATATTGCTGCCACCACGTCCATCCATTGCAGCAATCTTCCACCAAACATATTGCCCAAAGCATTTGTGTCGTTGGGCAAAACAAGCTCATTCATAATAGTGAAAGATTCTTTAGGTGTTTTTGAAATAGTCATTGCAGCAAAGGTAAGTAGTTATTAAATTAAATGTTCTGCTAAAAGAAAGTATGAAATGTAACTATTTATTTTGGCGGAACAAAGACATAGCGCTTCTAGTCGAAATAAAGCTGGCCTTAAAAGTCATCGGCGTTTTTCCTGGATCATTATTTATAAGGGTAATCAGCAACATGTTTTCAGGGTCGTAAATGTATTTATAGGAAACTATTTTGTAAGAGCCGTTAATTAAATAATTAATTTTAAATTCATTGTTCTCAATCCATATTACAGGATATGGCCTGGAAACTGCTGTATCTGCTGACTTTATTCTTACAAAGTTCATTTCTTTAAGGTCGTTTAAAGATGAATCTGTAAAATGCCAAGTAGCAGCCCATTTTGATATTTTTAAATTCTCAGCAAGATCTATATGGGTCGGTTGTGATAGCAAATTACCTGTTTTTAAAATAAGGAGTAAAAGAAATGTGATAAGTTTTTTCATATACCAAAGATAAGCAAATTATAAGAATTCTGTTAAAGCTTATACATTCGGAAATTTTCATCTTTAATCAGTAGATTGAGATGATAAGCTTGTTATTACACAAATCACAAATTTCCTCAAATCTTCTCAAATCACAAATCTAAAATCACAAATGTCCTCAAATCTAAAATCACAAATCACAAATCTCCTCAAATCACAAATCACAAATTTCCTCAAATCTCCTCAAATCACAAATCACAAATCTCCTCAAATCTCAAATCTCTGTGCTTGCCTGATATACGTTGACCGTTTTTAAGGATTAAAATCATTAAAAACAAACATATGTCAAAAGAAGAAAAAAAAGGTGAGGTTAACGAATTTTCTAGGTATAATCGTTATTTCAGTGAAGAATTTAAAAAGCAAAAAGTTCACGACTTAGAGTCTAACTTAGTGAAAATTGCTGAAATTTGTAGGGAGTACCATGTAAGCCCAACTGCGGTTTACAAATGGATTTATAAATATTCAGCCATGAGAAAAAAAGGAGAAAAACAGGTTATTGAAAAGCTTTCGGATACACGCAAGATCAAGCATCTGGAAGACAAGGTCCGGGAATTGGAGCGCATGCTTGGACAAAAGCAAATCATAATAGATGTCACCAACAAGATGATAGAACTGACTGAGCAGGAGCATAACATTATAATAAAAAAAAATTCTGGTCCTCTATAAAATGGTATTGGGAACATCGTGATGAACATTCTCATAAAATGAATCAAATATACAGTGCCATGGATGTTAGCAAACAAGCATTCCATCAGCATTTAGCCAGGAAAGCAGTGGTAAATCAGAATTCTTTAAATTTACTGGCTCCGGTCTATAAGATCCGCGATAAACATCCTGGGATGTCTGTAAGACATATTTATAAGAAGATAAAACCTGAAGGGATAGGTCGGGATCGTTTCGAGAGTTTTTGCTTTAAACACGGGCTGAAGCTCAAGCCTAAACGCAATTACAGAAGGACTACCAATAGCAATGGTGGGATTCGATTTGACAACCTACTTGAGTCGTGGGAGTTGACAGGTATAAACCAGGTTTTTGTGAGTGATTTGACCTTTTACCAGATAAGAGAAAAGACCTATTATCTGACTTTTATTATGGATTTATATAGCAGACGAATAGTAGGTTATACTGCATCCAAAAGGATGCATACAGAAATTACAACTCTGCCTTCATTGAGGATGGCATTAAGATTAAGAGGAGTAAATAAATTGAAAGGAACCATTATGCATTCCGACGGTGGAGGACAATATTATAGCACAGCGTTTTTAAAAGAAACTGGGATGATGCTTAACAGTATGGCCAAAACTGTTTATGAAAACATCCATGCTGAAAGATTAAACGGGACAATTAAAAACCAATATTTGAGATATTACAAGCCCAGGGATTTTGAAGAATTAACACAAAATCTTAAAAAAGCTGTGGAAATGTATAATACCGAAAGACCTCATTCTTCACTGAATTATTTGAGTCCAGTTGAGTTTGAAAGTTTATCTACAGAAATGCAGCTTATTATTAAAAGAAAAAAAGAAACCGAAAAAGTAAATATTAGCAATAATAATATTAGTTTAGCAGTTACATAAAACGGTCAACCTATTTCAGGCATTGTCAATACCCAAATCACAAATCTAAAATCACAAATCACAAATTTTATTAAACCAGATAA
>JACMRS010000238.1 GCA_014376345.1 Bacteroidia bacterium
TACCTGAAGTTTTCTTATCAAAAGATTTAAAAATTATTATGGACATTGGAGATATATATTCTGACCAATATTCAAGAGCAAAAAAAACTATCGAAGATCAGCTTGTAGAGATATCAAATAATGATGAGCAACTTGTTCATCAAGATGCAGGTCTTCTATTCACCAATATTGGTTACTATAAAAATATTCCTATTGATTGCGTCAAAGAAAATATATTAGATATTGATCAACTCAAAAACAAATATTCAGAATATAAAAATGCAGAATTCATTTTAAATGAGAACAAGCAATTTATCTGTGGTTCTGAAGTCGAAAAAATGTCGAAGTCGAAGTACAACGTTGTAAACCCCGACGACATTTGCAAACAATATGGTGCCGATACTTTACGCATGTATGAAATGTTTCTTGGTCCGTTGCAGGATGCCAAGCCATGGAGTACGCAGGGAATTGAAGGCGTGTTGCGTTTCCTTAAAAAGCTGTGGCGTTTGTCGCACAACAACAGAGAAGAAACCTTTGAACTTTCTGAAGATGCTCCAACAAAAGCAGAACTAAAGACGCTTCACAAAACAATTAAAAAAGCCACTGAGGATATTGACAATTTTAGTTTCAATACCAGCGTCAGTGCGTTTATGGTTTGTGTTAATGAGTTGCAGGAAATGAAATGTAACAAGCGCGCTGTTATTGAGCCGTTGATTATTATTCTGTCTCCTTATGCACCTCATATCTGTGAGGAATTGTGGGAACTTTGCGGACATACAGAAAGCATTGAAAAAGTAAACTGGCCTGAATTCAAACCTGAATATCTTGTTGAAGATGCATTTAATTATCCCGTATCTTTCAACGGCAAAGTGAGGTTTAATCTGGAATTCAGTCTTGATACAGACATAAAAACAATTGAAGAAACAGTTTTAGCTGACGAACAAACCCAAAAATATCTTGAAGGCAAGGCACCTAAAAAAGTGATTGTTGTAAAAGGCAGAATTGTGAATGTAGTGATTTAAAAAAGTTGTTATTCAAAACAGCTTTTAGCAAAAATATTCCGTTTCCTTCCATAGTTTGTCATTTTGAGCGTAATTTAGTTGAAGGTATTCCTTCACTACTAAATGAAGTGAAGAATCTCTTACGCTACTGTAATTCCAGGAAATAGTCATTTTGAACAAAATTCTGTTAACGGTATTCCGTTAAGACAGAATGCAGTGAAGAATCTCCTTCGATATTGTCATTCAACCCATTCGTCATTTTGAGCAAAATTCTGTTAACGGTATTCCGTTATGACAGAATGCAGTGAAGAATCTCCTTCGCTATTGTCATTCAATCCATTCCATCATCCTTTAAAACACTCTTCACTCAGCCACAATCGCTCTACTTTTACTGATTTGTTTTGGATCATAAATTCTTTCACACACAAAAAAGGCTGCAATTTCTTGCAGCCTTTCTTATGTTAATTATAAAAAATATCTTATGAAACCTGTCCGAAAAGAATCAGATTATCCATATTTGGAACCGGGCTTCCGCCACGTTTTTCTTTAGTTACTGCAAACGCAGTTGCACCTTGCATGTTCTTCATTTTAATAAACCCATCCATAGCATCCTTAGTATCGAATACACCGGCATCAGCAGGCTTTCCATCTACCATAGCCCAAAGCTGATACTGCTCATCAGCACTTAACGGTGCAAGCTCTTCAGCCTTAAGATAAACATCATTGCTTTTCTCATTCCAGTAAACAGTAGCCATTGCATTAGGTGCCGTTTTCTGTCCTGTCATTTTAGCCATTCGGATATCGTGCTGACCAAGAGCACCCATAGTTGAAGCTAGCTCAGTGTATTTTGCCTGTTCAACTTTCAGATTTCCAACAAGCATTTTATTGTTGTTATCCAGACTTGCAAACTCAGCTTCGCTTTTTTTCCAGTTGTTGTAAAGCCACACATTTGAAATTGCGCTTCCAATAAGTAAAACAACAGATGCTGCTGCAAGCCATGTTCCTGTATTAGATTTTGTCCTTACAGTTCCAATAGGAATTACTTTAGCACCCGGCTTATGGTCTTCCACGGCACTTGGAAACTCCCCATCAAGCATTGAAAAAAGTTCTGCCTTAATTTCCGGAGGAGGTGTTTGTGCATGAAGCTGAGCATAGTTAAATAATGCTTGTTCAATAGCTTCAATTTCTTCTTTAATTTCAGGAAATTGATTGCTATATTGCAATACCTCCCGGTTTTGAGCTTCAGTAGTATCTCCAAGAACATATTGTTCTAAAATACCTGATTCAATATAAGATTTAATGTCCACTGTCTTGTTATTTAAATACTTTTCTTAATGTTCCAATTGCCGCCCTTACTCTGGTTTTTACAGTACCCAGCGGAATTTCTAACTCCTTTGATGCTTCGTCCTGCGTATATCCTTTAAAGTAAACTAGCTCTATTACTTTACGCTGCTCATCAGGTAGTTTTCCAATCAGTTGCTTTACGCCTATTGCGTCAGTTTGCTGTTCTACTTTTACACTGCGGTTAATTGTATATACGGAGTCCTCAATATTCTGGTTTTTACTTTCATTCTTATGTTGCTTGGATCTTAAGTAATCTATTGCAGTATTTCTCGCTATATTCAGCATCCAGGTATAAAGCCTGCCTTTATTGGTATCATAACTTTCAATATTTCTCCAGATTTTCACAAATGCATCCTGCAACACATCATTAGCTTCTTCCTGCATATCCATCACTTTCATGATAACTCCATAAAGTACGGACGAATAGTTCTCATAAAGATAACTGAAAGCTTCTTTTTCTTTGCTCTTCAGAAGTTTTACAAGAGTTGCCTCATCGTATTTTGTCTTAGTACTGCCCAAATTATTGAAATCTAGGCAAATATATCGCATAATAACATTATTTCAATGCATTTTCAGGGAAAATATTGAATTATAAAAGCTTATTTTTGTGGTTTTATGCGATTGCTGATTTCTTATCTAAAAAGGCAGTGGAGGCTGCTTATTGTAGCGCTCTTTCTTGCCGCAATTAACCAGTGTTTTTCATTAATGGATCCCTGGATTACAGGAAGGGTGGTTGATACTATCATTACACCTTTTAAAACTTTAACCAAAGAAATCTTTTTTTCACTGGCCTTTAAATGGATCGGCCTTTCAATTATAGTTACATTTATCTCCCGATTGGCAAAAAACTTTCAGGATTATTTTACCAATGTAATTATTCAAAAATTAGGCGCTCAGGTTTATAGTGATGGATTGAAACATTCACTGGAATTGCCTTACCAGACTTTTGAAGATCAAAGAAGTGGCGAAACATTGTCTATTCTTCAAAAAGTGAGAACTGACTCTGAAAAACTGATTACAATTTTTGTTAGCGTCATTTTCACCAGTTTTGTTGGAATCATTTTCGTAATGATTTACTCTTTCAAAGTAAGCTGGATGGTTACGATGGTTTATATTTTCGCGATCGTGGTAATCAGCATTATCAGTTCCGTTTTAAGTAAGAAAATAAAATTCATGCAGAAAAAAATAGTTACTGAAACTACTGCTCTCGCTGGATCTACTACCGAATCTTTAAGAAATATAGAACTTGTTAAAAGTCTTGGATTGGCTGGTCAGGAGATTACCCGACTTAATAATACAACTTATAAAATACTCGGACTTGAACTTAAAAAAGTAAAATACATCAGAAGTCTGAATTTCCTTCAAGGAACAACTGTACAGTTTGTAAGAAGTACGCTGATTTTTATTTTACTATACCTTATTTTTCAAGGCAATCTTACACCTGGTGAATATTTTACTTTTCTGTTTTACTCTTTCTTTCTTTTCAATCCTTTACAGGAGCTTGGAAATATTATACTTACTTTCAGAGAAGCTGAAGTCTCTCTTGACAATTTCAAAAAGATACTTGATACCCCAATTGAATTTAAACCTGCAAAGCCAAAGATATTAAATGAATTGAGCAGTTTCGAATTTAAAGATGTAATGTTTAAACATCTTACAGCGAAAACACCTGCGCTTAATGAAATTAATTTCACTGTAAACAAAGGCGAAACTATTGCTTTTGTTGGTCCTAGCGGTAGTGGAAAAACTACTTTAGTTAAACTTCTTGTAGGATTGTACCAACCGGTAAAAGGTCATATTTTTTATGATGGCATCGATGGAAAAGAAATTGATCTGGACGAACTTCGTGAACAAATTGGATTTGTAACACAGGATACACAACTTTTTGCAGGAACAATTAAAGAAAACCTGCTTTTTGTAAATCCTAATGCTACGGATGAAGAAATTTATGATGTACTTAAAAAAGCAAGTTGTGAGGCTTTACTTGAACGTGCTGAAAATGGCATTGAAACTGTAATTGGCGAAGGCGGTGTGAAAGTAAGTGGTGGTGAAAAACAAAGACTTTCGATTGCACGGGCATTATTAAGAAAACCGTCTCTGTTGGTGTTTGATGAAGCAACTTCAGCTCTAGACAGTATCACCGAAGAAGGCATTACACAAACCATTAAAACAATCAGCAAGCAATACAGCACCATCACAATCCTTATTGCTCACAGATTAAGTACAATTATGCATGCCGACAAAATATTTGTGCTTGAACACGGACAAATAATAGAAAGTGGCAAACATGAAGAACTTATTGAAGAAAAAGGACTTTATTACGCCATGTGGAGACAACAAATTGGTGAAAGAAAAAATACTTGAAACAGGATAACAGTTAACATCATTTCAACGTTGTTGTATTTACAGTGTTATTAAATTACTTTCGTGAAGTTGTTATAAAAAGAAGTATCAGATTAAAGAAATTTTAATGAGCAAAACCAATTTGATAAAACCATCCATAAAACTTTCCCTGACGGTTTTGCTTTTTCTGTTATTTGTTACTTCAACTATTCAGGCACAAAAAAATGATTCGGTTTTTACAAACGATCCACTTTATATTAAACTTACCAAAACAGTTTCTGAAATACCAATATTTTACAATGAACAGGTTCGTAAACAAATTGGCTATTACACCAGAACCAATACAGCTGCTGCGGCTTCTATGCTAGGAAAGGCTCAGTATTATTATACCATTTATGCAGAAAAATTTGCAACAGCAGGCATTCCAAAACAACTTTTTCTGATATGCGCAATCAATACAAATTGCGACCCTACTTTTTCAGATGAATCAGGCGCAACAGGTATGTGGCCTATCAGTTATCCGATTGCAAAAAAATACAATCTCACAACAAATTCATATATAGACGAGCGCCGCAATGTAGAAAAATCTGCAGATGCAGCTGCATTGTATCTAAAAGATCTTTACAATATTTATCAGGACTGGCAGAAGGTTATTGCTGCTTTCAGAGCCGGACCGATAAATCTGAATATGGCAATCAGGCGTGCCGGCAATTCTTTAAATTATCATGACATACACAAGCAGTTGAATCCTGCATATCAGGAAGCTGTTGTTAATTATATGGCCTTTTGGTATTTGTGGAATTACAGCAATGATCATAAACTTGTGCCAGTTAAATTTAAACTTCCGGAAATGGACACAGTTCATGTTCTGAATGAAATTAGTATCAGCTCAATTGCCTACACTATTAATTTTGATGAAGCAACACTGAAGAGAATGAATGCCGAACTCAGGTCTTTTATTGTACCTGTTAGTTATAACAGTCATGGCTTGTATCTTCCAAAAGAAAAAGTTCAGGAATACCATGACAAACTGTTTGTATTGTTTCCTCTGTCCGCTACTGACAGCAGTTCTATTAAAGATTCATTAATACTTGAAGAAGATCCTACTCACATTCGCAAGGTTATTAATAACGGCGCACAGGGAGAAGATGAAGAAGAAGATGACAGCAAGCCAAAAGCTACTGCTAAAGGGAAAATAGCTATTATTTATATTGTTAAATCCGGAGATGGTTTATTGCTTTTAGCTGATCTTTTTGATTGTAAAGTAAGCGATATTAAGCAGTGGAACGGCATGAGAAAAGATGCCATATTTAAAGGTCAGAAGTTGAAATTTATGGTGCCTAAAGCAAAGGTTACCGAATATAAAAAAATCAATAAACTCACACTTCCTCAAAAGAAAAAACTAGCCAAAAGAAGTTAGCACTTATGTTTAAAATAACAATTCTGTTTTGTAGTACTTTGTTTATCATTTCGTGTAATAATAAAGCACAGGTACAAAACAACCCAATCGAAACAACATCAACAATAACTGCTGAACCGGAAAACAAACCTCTTGCACTTGAAAATACTGACTTATCAAAACTGTCGGATTATGAACGGGATTTGATGTTAATCAGAATCAGAAAAGACATCAATTTTAAAACCAGTTTAGAAAGTCCACTTATAGAGTCTGACAAACCGGACTTTACCGGTCTGAATTATTATCCTCCTGATGAAAGCTATAAAGTACTGGCAGATATTAATTTCACACACCATGAGAAAGCAGAATTTAAAACGAGTAAAAACGGCACTGAAGATTATTATTCTTATGCAGAAGTAAGTTTTAAAATAAAAGGAAATAAATATAAATTAACAGTTTACAGCAACACACCGGGTATGCCAAGAACTATGTTTATTCCGTTTAAAGATTTAACAAATGGCAAAGAAACTTATAATGCCGGCAGGTTTATTGAGACACAAATACCAACTTCTAAAGTGCTGGAACTGGATTTTAATCAGGCATACAATCCATATTGTCATTACAATTTTAATTATTCATGCCCTTTGGTTCCCGATGTCAACAACCTGAATATTGAAATAAAAGCAGGCGAGAAAATACTTGCGGGTCATGAACATTAAGTCAGTATTTTTACACAGAAGATAGCTGTTACACGTAAGACTTAAATACAGCAATCTATAAACCTTCATTTTGATGTCATAAAATCTCAATGTATTGAATAAATCAAAAAATATTTTAATTTCGCCACCACTTGAAAATATTACTCAGCATATCTTTTGTATTGATGCTAACCGGCAATGCACTTTATGCAGGAACAGGTAAAGGAGAACCTTTTGGCAACAAGCGTTTCTATGCCAGCTGGGGTTATAGCAGAGGCTGGTTCTCTCCTTCTGATCTGTATTTTAAAGGAACACTGAATGATAAAAATTACGAGTTAAAAGTTCACAAAGCCAAGGCTCATGACAGACCCGATTTCAATCATATTCTACCGCAAATTACAATCCCACAGTTTAATGCAAGGTTTGGATATGTTTTCAATAAAATAAAAGGCTTTGCTATTGAATTAAATTATGACCATGCCAAGTATGTGGTTACTGATTATCAGACTGCAGATGTTACAGGTTATTATGGTGAAAGACAATATGACGGCAACACTGTTCTCGCACCCGATACTTTCTTGCATTTTGAACATACCAACGGTGCCAATTACTGGATGCTGAATTTTGTTTATTGCCGCACTATCATTGCAAAAAGAAACATGAGTTTTTGTGCACTTTTTAAGGCAGGTGAAGGTATACTTATTCCAAAAACAGATGTGACATTATTTGGTCAGAGATTTGATAATAAATTTCATGTTGCAGGAAATATAACTGCCGCAGAAGTAGGATTAAGATTAAATATCCGCAAAACACTTTATATAGAACCAGCATTCAAATATGCTTTCTGCAACTACTCAAAAGTACTGACAGTAGGCGATGGCACAGCCCATCACAAGTTCAGAACAGCCCAGATTATATTTTCTGTGGGTGCAAGATTTTAACTATCTAAACTTTAGCTTCCTCCCCTATTTATAACCCGCTTAAATTTATCTGATTGAATCTTTTCATTCAAAACCTCTTTCCGTAGTTTAGCTTAATCCCCTCTTTTATTAAATCAAAGTCCCCGTTTGCCTATAGCCGATCGGGAAGCATTTATATTATTGCAAACTTGCAATACTAATTAAAGCAAAGGAAATACAATGACAGAGCATTAAGCAATACCAGCTAATTAATACATACACCTAAAACCAAACATCATGAAAAGCAAATTATTTCAAAAACAAAACATCTCTTTAACAGAAGGCTTTCACAACAGTAAAACTGAAAACAAAAACTTTTCAGGGATAAAGAAAATGGCACTGATGTTAGGACTGACGGCAACAATGACTGTGGTAATAATTTCTGCAGTAATGATGCTTTTTTACAAAGAAAAACCTAAACAATTTGCAGGTGCACAGGTTGCCAAAGTTTCTGTTCAAACAGATAGCATGCACTCTTTAAATGACACAACTATAAACAATATAGATTCATTTCCGGATTTTATTTTTAGTGCTGAAGTTGGTCAACAAACTGTTGCAGGCACTCCGGATGCAGAGGCAATAGTTTCTTATTCTATGCCTGAAAGAAGAAATAAAAGTACCTATTCAGGAAAATCTTATAAAACACAAATGGGATCGAGAAGTATAAATGGATCGAATGGAAAAAAATTAATTGAATCAAAATCAAATGTAAGCAATGGAATATATTTCAGAGGATCCAGAGCAGAAGGTACAGCTTATTATATAGATGGTGTAAGGACAATTAATGGTGTATGTAGAACCATATCTAAAAGACCTGGTTGGTTTTATTTTGTTTCCCATCCAAGAAGCTATTTCAGAATGAAAAATTATGAAAGGAGAATGGCAAAACAATACAGGGAGTCTCAAACCCAAGTTGCAGTTGCTGAAACTCCTGTTCCGCCTGTAACTATTATTCCTGTAAAAGAACCCGAGGTAATTGTTGAGCCTGTTCAAGAAGAATATGCTTACCTTATAGAAAACGAATATCTCGACCCGTTTGCAAAACCACTTTCTACTTTTAGTATCGATGTAGACAACGCCTCTTATACCAATACCAGACGAATTTTAAATGAAGGCAGACTGCCTGATTATGATGCAGTAAGGATAGAAGAATTTATTAATTATTTCGATTACCAATATTTAAAACCAACAGATAAAAAACCATTCGCTGTTGATCTTGAAACTGCTGAATGTCCATGGAACAAGGAAACTAAACTGGTGCGAATTGGTTTGCAGGGTGAAGTGATAAAAAAGGAAATTATGCCTCCAACAAATTTAGTTTTTCTGGTAGATGTTTCAGGTTCAATGCAGGAAGAAAACAAACTGCCACTTGTTAAACAATCTCTTAAAGTGCTGATAGAAAACATGAGACCGTCGGACCATATTGCAATTGTAAGTTATGCCGGTGCAGCAGGACTGGTTCTTGCATCAACCAGTTGTTTTGAAAAAGAAATAATTAATAAGGCAATTGACAATCTGAA
>JACMRS010000239.1 GCA_014376345.1 Bacteroidia bacterium
AGGAGATACATTTAGTGTGGGCAATTATAAAGTGTTGCTGTCAAATTTTATTTTTCAGAAAGAAGATGGTTCTTTTTTAAACATCAAAAATGCTTACGGATATCTTAGTTTCGCCAACGGCATTAAGTCTGTAAAAGTTGAGGGAATTCCTGAAGGTAAATATAAGTCTATCGCTTTTGAAGTTGGATTAGATTCTGCAATTAATCATGGAGATTTTGCACAATGGCCTGCAACGCATCCCCTTAATCCGGTGTTAACCGGAATGCATTGGGAGTGGAAGACAGGTTATATCTTTCATATTTTTGAAGGCGGTTTCATGGATAATGGAAAAGTTTCTAGTTTTAGTTTTCACGTAGCTCAGGATAAAAATGTTTACAAATATGTTTTTGTGAATGATTTTACGGTAGCATCAAATGTAACTGCCGAATTCAATGCACAGGCTGACAGTTATTTTAGTTCATTTATAAATCTGAGTCTTAAAACTGATGGTTCATTTTCACATTCCGATGATGTCGATCCATTAATGATGAAGTTTCGTGGTAATATGCAGGATGCATTTGATCTTGTTTCAGTAAAATAAAAAAATGACGAAAAGGGTTTCAGGAATAATACTGTTTATAATGCTTTTTCTTGCAGGTTTAGAATCTTGCAGGAAAGATGATCCTATTAATAATAATAACAGTAGCATATATCATCCTACACCTTTTTATATTCCGCGTAAACCCTGGTATCCTCAGTTCAGACTCCCTTTAGACAATCCCCTTACTGTTGAAGGTGTTGCCCTCGGCCGTATGTTGTTTTATGATCCTATTGTCAGCAGAGACAGTTCATTGGCTTGTGCCAGATGTCACCGTCAGGAAGATGCTTTTACCGATGTAAGGCGTTTTAGTAAAGGTATTCTTGATACAGTTACAAATCAGCAACCTATTGGTTCTAGAAACAGTATGCCGGTATTTAATTTAATGTGGCAAAATCGTTTTTTCTGGGATGGAAGGCAAAGTACCCTAAGAGGTCAGATTAAAGAACCAATTCAGGCGCATTTTGAAATGGATCAGGACTTTCAAACACTTTCTAAAAAATTAAAAGCAACGCCGCGTTATGCAGATGCATTTTATAAAGCTTTCGGAAATACAGATATTTCAACAAATGATATTACAAAAGCAATTGAACAGTTTGTGGTAACTATTGTTTCATTCGAATCTAAGTTCGATATGCTTAATCAGAATCATGACACTTTGGCGGTTATAGGCTTATCTGCCAAAAGAGGGATGGGTTTGTTTTTTACAGATGCAAAAATGGGCGGTGCAGATTGTTTCCACTGTCATTCTAATGGTGCTTTTTTTCAGCAAACAAGTGCGCCTTCAAATATGGCTAATAATGGTATTGATCTTACTTTTACTGATTTAGGATTTGGAAATGTAACCGGATTAGAATCTGATAAAGGCAATTTTAAAGTGCCGTCACTCAGAAACGTAGAATTAACCGCACCTTATATGCACGACGGTCGTTTTG
>JACMRS010000240.1 GCA_014376345.1 Bacteroidia bacterium
AAATATCAAAATACTTTGTTCCACAGGTTGATTGAACGTATGGTTTTCAATCAACCATTATTTTATCAAAATTATCAATGCCGTTAAACGCCTTATTCTATTTAAAATAATTGCTTAGCATTTTACAAATGCTTGTAATGGTTGTGATCAAATCAAAATCAAATGAGAAAAACGGAATATTTCAGAAAAAGTCTTTCAGGTGGGTTGTATATTGAAAAAAACTGCGATTTTTGTGTAAATAGGAGTATTTGGGAAACGGGAGGCGAAAAGCTTAGATTTGAAATTACCTTGAAATACGCGGCAGGTATTGGATGGTGAAATCGGCAGCTTTAATAATGCTGCTTTTTAATTGTTGCTTCTGTTTAAATTGGCTTTGCACTCATCTTTATCAAATTCAAGAATTATTTCCCCTTTCTGTTTTTTTCTTTCATAAGTAACCATATTTAATTGAAATGAAAACATCGCAAGAAATATTATTATCAATCATTCAGGATAAATGTTCATCCGTTTGGCAACTTGATGTATTCATGGATCATATCATCATCAATCTTCCTGATAAAGAACTAAATTTCAGGTCAGCATTTATGAAAGTTAAACAAGATATTATGGCATGTGTTCAACAGCACTTTCCTGAAAGAGATACTGAAATTTTATTTGAGGTTAGAAACGGTTCATGGAACTGTAGTTTTAAATTAAAAAAAACAATATTTTATGCCGGTGCTGTATAAAGCTCATGGATGAGGTGAAAAATTGCTTTTCGCGAAACCACTGCATTTCTTTCCTGTTCTTCGATTTTTTCTGTTCTCATCGCCAATTCTTCATCATTTACCGACTCTCTGAACCATTTGGAAAAATCCTTTTGTAGGAGATGGTATTGCCAGGTATCATCGTCAATACCTGTACCCATCTGTACAAAAGTCATCAGATTATTGGCCTTTAAGTTTAATTTGTTTGCAGGTCCCTTAAAATAAAAACTATTTGAGCCCATGTCACCTGTTGCATACTTACGCTTATGCCTATGTAAATACTGGCTGGGCATGGAACATCTGAATGGCAATATTTTGTGCTGATCTTTTTGCCATACTAATGCTTCACCTTTTTGTAAAACTATATTTTCAGGTATGTCTAATTCTAAATGAACAAGGGATGCAAACTCAGCCATGAACTGGTCTGGGGACTGACCCATCATAATTGCAATATTGACCCGTTCTAAAAAAGTGTGACTGATCAGATCAGGTTTTGTGGTAATAACAAAAAAGTTTTTAAAATCTTCTGGAAAATTAAAGGAACTGTCTGCGGCTTCTTTAGGAACCAGATGATGCGCTTCTTCCATAATTATAAAGTGCGGGTGACCGGTATCTTTTCGCAACTCAATCACGGCGGCTAACAATTTATTGAAAAATGCAGGCCGGTCTCCAAGTGGGATAGCCAATATACAAACTACCGTGTTCTGAATTGCTTTGGTAAGCAATTTTATCACTTGTTCGATCACTGGTGGCTGGTTGGTGTCACCAATGGTGATTACGCCTGCCAGATCTAAATAATCACCTTCAGGATCGATCAGGCAAAACTGGTATTGTTTGGCCATTAATTTTTCTAGAAATGCCGCTACGAAAGTAGTTTTTCCTGAACCCGAAGTACCAGCCAGCAACAGGCTATTTCCGTATGGGCTGATTCCAAATACAGAACCATCAAAACTTTGCCCCAGTTCGAGGTGGTGCCTCGTAAGATTTTTATCCAAACTTATTAGATCATCTTTGATTATTTGATCGATCAGTTCGGTTACACCTTCACCATGATGGTTAGTGGTTGTCCAGTCTGCAATAGTTTTTACCTGTGGCAATGCATTCTGTACAGCTACTGCACATTCTGTTACCTGTAACATCGCATTATCATTTTCCGCATCCCCAATTGCCACCGTATTATGTTCTGATATACCAAGTTCTTTTAGCGCTTCATGTAATCCTTTTGATTTATTTATGCCAGGCGGCAAAATCATCACCGCGCCCTTGTTAAATATTATCTGATATTCTAACCCGATTTCTTTAATCGCATTCAGGACGGTGCCTTGATGAGGCTCCCAGGTAGCGACAATCACACGGCCTACAGAAAGCGGCTGAACATTTTGGTCTTTTAGTTTTTGAATAAACGCCTCGGGCGGACGTTCACCTAACAGCCTTTCTTCCAAAGTTGCAGGGTGATAAATCAAAGCGCCATTCTCAGCAACGATAAGGTCAAAAAGGGTATGCTCCGGAAACAGCTTTTGCATATCTTCCAGTTCCCGACCTGTAACCAAAATTAGCTTTCTTCCGCTTGATTTGAACCTCTTTAAAGATTCAATGATATCTGGTGCTACCCTTTCATCTTTGGCAAGTGTTCCGTCATAATCTGTTGCAAGTACATGATAGCGCATAATGTTTTCGTTGAGGATTAAGAAATGAGAATCATCAAAAATAATACCACAACTATATTATATCTTGATTGAAACAATTATT